>JAGQHR010000456.1 GCA_020431745.1 Candidatus Eiseniibacteriota bacterium | reverse complement strand
CCGACTCGAACATGTTGCGCGTGGAGGTCTGCTCCTCAGGCCAACCCCAGCTTTCCGGAATGTCGGGGTCCTCGGTGACATCGCGCTCGTCGAAGACGAACTGGTAGTCGTTCTGATCGAAGAGGAGCTTGTAGTGGTCGAGGTCGCGCAGCTGGTACGAGACCGTCAGGTTGTGGAAGACCCCCGCGATGGTGGTCCGCTTCTCGTAGTCTTCCTGCGGGGGGGCGGGATCCTTCGAGCTCGGGGAAAAGAGGCAGCCGGGGGTGGCTGCCAGGATCACGAGCAGCAGGACGCCCCGCCATCCGGTCCAGGTTCGGCTCATCGTTCTCATCGGTCTCCTCCGTCGCTGTCGTTCATCGTAGCTGATCGGCTCATCGCCTCGGGATTCTGAAGCAGTCCGTCCCCCCGAACTCCACCGCTCGTCATTGGAAAACCACCCGTCGGTCGATCCGGAGGCGACCCCAGGTCGCGTTTCCGGAACCGTCTTCCTTGTCCTGCCAGTCGTAGATCGACCAGAAGCCCCCGGCTCCTTCCCGGAAGTACATGTCGCAGGAGCCGCTGTAGGTCCGGGTCAAAATCCCCAACTGGAAGGTCAGGGTGTAGCCCAGGTCCTGATAGTAGACCTGGCGCTCGCCGGTATCGCTCTGTCCGGCCTCCAGAGTCGAGGACGGAACGTCCCACGTCACGCCCACGAGGCCGGTTTCGGACAGAAAGTCATTGAGGAACGCGTCCGTGACGGCGACCTCCTTGTCCTTGGTCCAGGGCAGATTGACCGCGAAGTCGGCGGCGTCCACGTCCGCCGGTTGGAACGTGAAGTCGTCGTGGAGCGAGGTGCCGTAGTTGTTGGTCGACTTCGCCTGCAGGGTCGCTTTGATGTTGTCGAGGACGATGCCGGGCTCGAGCGGATCCGAGTAGGGAATCTCGATCGTGACGTCCGGCGGCTCCGCCGTGCGCGTGTCGAGTACGCCGCAACCGGCGAAGGCCAGGAGGGAGAGCCCGAGCAGGATCGATCCGGGCTCACGGAGCGGACGCCGGAACGTGCGCAGGCGGCGGTCGCCGGTGATCCCGGCTCCCCTCCCACGTCTCGTTGTCGAAGTCCGCTCGCGCATGACTCGTCTCCGCTTCTGACCCGGCCCGCTCAGAACGTCCGGTTGGCAGCCGCCCTCACCTTCCAGTAGCTCGGCTCGTTGCTCGACGAGACCCGCTCGGCGCGAGCCTTGACGTCGAACCCTTCGGTAAACGTGTGCTTGATGTCGAAGCCCCACGTCGACTCCAACAGCTCGCGGGTGCTGGTGCTCCCGGTCAGGATCTGCGTCACTTGCCGGATGTCGTATCGCTGCTTGTAGAACGCCTCGACCGAGGCCATCACGTCGTAGGAGGTCTCCGCCTCCAGGATCTGCTGGACCTCGTCGGTGTCCTTCGCGTAGCCCCGTCCCTGACCCGGGCCCAGCGTCTGGTATGCCCCCGAGTCGCGGAAACGAAACTCGTGGTCCAACCGGAGATGGGCCCGCTCCGCGAGCAGGGTGTTCACCTCGGTCTCGAGCCGGCTCTGCCGGAAGAGGTTGCTCTTGTCCTCGTCGAACGCGAAGGTGCTGGAGTTCGCGGTCACGGAATAACGCTGCGACACCACGGTGCTGGGACGCAAGGTCCACGCGTAGTTGGCACCCACAGTGACGACGGTCTCGACGGAGTTCGCACTCGACTTCCGCTTCGAGATGTTGATCGTCTGCTTCTCGTCCACCTGCATGTTGATGCTGGTGGAGAGCGCGGAGCTGGCCGCAAAGGTCCACGACGTATCGAGAGTTCGTCGCAGCACGTCGCGGTCGTCCTTTACCTGTCCGGGCGCCGCGTGATAGTACGTCTGTTTGAGATCGCCCTCTCCGGAAAGGGTCGCGCGCAGGCGACGCCCGAAGTCGCGGCGCAGCACGGTGCGGATGTTGACCCCGTCCTCGTCGTAGTCGGTCGTGCTGTCGTAGGTGTTCTCGTTGTGGCCGACGGTCGAGGTCATCTCCACCTCGGTCCCGGTCAGGAGCCCGAATGCGGAGCCGAAGGTGAAGAGGACGTTCCCGTCGAGAGCGCGCGACCGGCGACCCGCGCCCTGATCGGAGAGCGCGTACTCCGTGCGCACGCGCCGAAGATCGGCGCCCGCCCCGAGCTGGATGCCCCAAAGCGCTGTTCCCTTGGCATCGAAGCTGAGGCCTTCGTCGCGTCCGTGCCGCGTGTCCTGCGCGCGCTGGGTCGTGGAGTATTCCTGGATCCGCGTTCGCGTCGAGCTGGCGGAGAACCCGAGATGGGTGTCCCGACTGGGGGTGTAGTCGCCCGAGACCAGATAGGCGTCGGATTCGTCCTCGTTCTTGCCGTTGATGAACCGTGTCGAATCCGGCTCGAGGGGACGATCGGTCTTGAAGTCTTCCGAGGACCGACTGTTTCCGGTCGTGATCCGGAACGAGACGGCCTGGGCCGGAGCCACCAGGAGCTCCGTGTCGAACGACCGGGCAGCTCCATTGGCGGAGGTCGAGTCCGCCCGGGTCAGCAGCTGGGTCGTTCGGTTGCGCGACTCGTTGACGTCGTCCGACTGCGTCCGGTCGAGCTGGGCCGTCGTGTTCCAGGAGAGCACCCCCTCCCCCAATCCCAACCCTCCGGAAACTGCCGATCCGAGGAATTCCGAGGAGACGAAGATCCCGAGCTTGTCGTCCTGGTGGACCTGGCGGTTCACGTCGCTCTTGGTGTTCGATCGGCTGACCCCGAACTCGCTTCCCAAGGACCAGCCGCCATAGTCCTCGACCTCATACGCGAGCTTGGTCGTTCCGCGGCCCACCTGCTGGCGACGGTTGTTCTGCGCGCTGTTCTTTTGCACGCTCACGTTCCAGCGCGTGAGGAGATCGAGCGCGCCGTAGCTCTTCTGCACGGTGGCGTCTTCCCCGAACTTGGTGGAGGTGCGATTCACGTCGTAGCTGCTCCCGAGCTGCGGATGGACTCCCAGGCGATCGAACAGTCCGCCGGTGTGGAGCGAGTCCGCAAAGATTCCCAAATCGAAGCCCAGGGAATCGGCGACCGCGGAGCTGTCGGCCTCGGCGCCGGTGTCCGTCTCCGTCTGTGCCTTGGCGACGCCCCCGAGGAGGCCGAGAATGATCAGGCCAAGACCGGCGACGCGGCCCAAGATCACGAGCGGGCCACGGCATACGCCCCAACATGGTTCAGACATCGAGAGTCGGAATCTCAGCAACCGGACGCGGAACTCCCGCGGATATGTTTCCCTGAATTGGCCGATTGGCAAGCTTTTGCGCAATCCAGCGGTAACAAAGGAGTGTCTCGGTCGCCCTCCGGAGTCGTGGATACTGCCTTCGAAGCTACCCGAGGAGTCTACCTGATGCGGGATCGGCTGCCAACCCCCCTTGCCGGAACGAAGAACGCCCGCAACACGGCTCGGGCGAGCGAAATGGGTCAGATTGACCTACTCTCCCCCCCCTCCTACACTCGTTCCATGCTCTTGGACCCAAGCGGGGCGGTTCTCGCTCGATTCGATCCGGCTCGGCGCCACTCCGTCCCCCCTTCGCGGTCCCCCGATCGATGAACCGATCGGCTCCCTCGACCCGCGAGAAGATGACCGGGGCGATGGCGTGGACGTTCGTTCCCCGCATCGTGCAGACGATCGTGTCGGTGGGCACCTCGATGCTGATCTTCCGGACCATGCGGGAGTTCGACCTCGGGACCCTGAAAGTCCTGCAGGCCTTCCTCTCGGTCGTGGTCATCCTGATCAGCTTCGGGCTGGGACAGGCGCTCAATCGGTTCATCCCGGAGATCCGGCTCCAGGGCACCAGCCTCGAGAGTCGCGGATTGCTCTATCGCAGTCTCCTCGTGCAGAGCGGCATCTGGGTCGTGGTGTGCGCCGGCATGCTGCTGGCGCGCCCTTTCCTGGACGCGCGGTTTCCTTCCTATGCTTCGGTGCTGATCCTGGGGGTGTTGCTCTCG
>JAGQHR010000455.1 GCA_020431745.1 Candidatus Eiseniibacteriota bacterium | reverse complement strand
GGTCCTTCGGCTCGATCCCCGCAAAGAGCATCGGGAGCTCCACGTTCTCGAGAGCCGAGAGCCGCGGCACGAGATGAAAGAACTGGAACACGAATCCGATGCGATGTCGCCGGATTCCCGAAAGCTCGTTCTCGGAGAGTCGGGCCACCTCTTCGCCATTCAGTCGATACGACCCCGCGGAGGGCCGGTCGAGACATCCGAGGATGTTGAGCAGGGTCGACTTCCCCGAGCCCGACGAACCCATGATCGAGAGGTATTCCCCGGCGGGCACCGACAGGTCGACGCCCCGCAGCGCGCGCACCTCTTCCTCTCCCACCTGGAAGGTGCGCTCGATTCCGCGGAGCTCGATCATGACTCCTTCTGGATCTCCGCCCGCGCGCCGGCCTTCACCTCCGGACGGTCCAACGAGACCACGACCTTCTCACCCGTTGCGAGACCGCCGGTGATCTCCGTGAAGGCCCAGTTACGGAGCCCCGTCTCGACGGCCTTCCGTTGCAGCTTTCCGTCGACGACCACGAGCACGTGGTTGCCTTCCAGCAGTGCGTAGGACGGGATCCGCAGAACTTCCTCGCGATGATCGAGGATCACTTCGACGTCCGCGGAAAGACCCGGCAGGAGATTCGGGGGCAGAGCGGTGTCCGTGAAGACGGCCTCCACTTCGAGCGTCCGATTCTGCTCTTCGCGGTCCTCGACGAACGATGCGACGTAGCTCAGCCTTCCCGGGAACTCCTGATCGCGGAACGCGTCGAGGGTGATGCGGACGGGAAGATCGAGACGGACCCGGCCGATATCGGCTTCGTCGATCGGCGCACTGACGTAGAGGCTGGACGGGTCGATGAGATCGATCACCGGCGGGATCGAGACTCCGGGCGGGGACGGACTGATCCACTCGCCGACCTCGGTGGCCACATCCAACACGACGCCGTCGAAGGGGGCGGTGATGACCGCCTTGGCCAGCGCCGCCTTGGCCGAATCGAGAGAGGCCTGCGCCTGCTTCGACCGTTCCTGGGCCGCCCGGCAATCGGCCCGCGCACCCTCTGCCTTGCTGCGGGCGTTCTCGAGATCCTGCTCCGACACCAGCTTCTGCTGCCCGAGCGATTCCGTCCGGCGCAGATCCCGCTCCGTCTGGTCCGCGGCCACGCACGCCTGGTCCGCTGCGGCCCGATAGGCGTCGAGCGAGCGAGCGGCCAGCGCCACCTGCGCCGCCACCTCGCGATCGTCCAGCCGGAGGAGCACGTCCCCCTTCTTCACATGCTCGCCCTTGCGTGCGGAAATCGCCGCAACCAGACCCGAAACCCCCGGGCTCATCCGCGAGTGAAGCCGGGATTCGACGGTGCCGGCGCGTGAGTTGACGATAGTGTCCTCGACGCGGCCGCGTGCAACCTCGTAGACCGTGACCGGAACCGGATGCGATCGGAACGCCGTGATCCGGAGCACCAGCACCACGGCCACCAGCACCGCGAGAACCAGAGTCCGTCGAAGCCAACGATTCATTCGTCTCCCTCCGTCCGCCGGGGGTCCGGCTCCGCGCCACCGTCCCCGCCTGAAGGAGCCGCTCCGGGTCGTGCGCCCGCCCAGAGCCGGCAGCACGTCAGAGATCGCCACCGGCGGAAAGCCCGCGACCGCCCCGACCGCAACCCGGCCCCAACCTCAAGAAGGTCGCGCGGATCGGGCTCCGCCGCAACCGTGAGGAACCGAACCGCCCGGCACCGGCCTGCCGGTGGGGACCGGTGCCGCACCCACGACATAGCAGAAACCTAATACGGCGACAGCGTCCGTCTAACCGGTGCCGGACTAACCTAGCAGGGTGCCAAAACTGGGCGATCGCGCGACGGCGTGTTGACCAGGAGGTGCTCGCGAGCTAGGCCCCGGACAGGACCACTTCCGGGAACCCGTTGATCCTGAAGATCTGACGCTGGAGTCGGGAATCTGAACCTGTGAACTCTCTCACTCGAGTGGCCGAGCGTCCCGTCCGTAGTGGAATCTCTCAGCGCACGCTGGAGCCCAAGAAGCCGGAGGCGCGCGTGACGAAAGAGCACATCCTGGTCGTCGAGGACGAAGAGGACATCCGGGAGCTCATCGCGTACAACCTCGAGCGCGAAGGCTATCGGGTGACCCAGGTCGAGTCCGGTGAGGAGGCGATCTCCCAGGCGCTCGAAGCAGAGCCCCAACTGATCCTTCTCGACCTCATGCTGCCGGGCCTGAGCGGCCTCGACGTTTGCCGCGAGCTCCGTGCGCGCCCGGAAACGGCCGATATCCCGATCGTCATCCTCTCTGCACGGGGTGAGGAATCCGACGTCGTCACCGGTCTCGAGCTGGGCGCCGATGACTACATGACCAAGCCTTTCAGTCCCCGCGAGCTGGTCGCGCGGCTGCGCGCGGTGTCCCGTCGGGGGCGCCACGGCGTGAGCGACGATCGCGAGATCGTGAGCATCCACGACGTCCGAATCGACAAGGCGCGCCACGAGGTCTCACTTGGCGGCAAACCCCTCAAGCTGACCCTGTCCGAGTTCCTCATCCTCGAGCTGTTGGCCCGCCACCCCGACCGCGTCTTCACGCGCAACCGGATCATCGAAGCCCTCCGCGGCGATGACTACCCGGTGACCGATCGCTCCGTCGACGTCCACATGGTCGGACTGCGCAAGAAGCTGGGACCGGCCGGCCGGCACATCGAGACGGTGCGCGGGGTCGGTTACCGCATGAAGCGCTAGCCCCGTCGCAGCGTCAGCCCCGACCGACGACGCCGTCGGTCGCCTTCCAACGATCGCACCGTGAATCTCCGCCGCTCCCTGGGCTGCGGCACTGACAGATTGTCGCCCCCGCCTCTTCGGTCGTGGGATCCGCGGATTGGCTCTTCCGCGCGCACCACCCTACCCTCTTCCTGCTCCGACGATCTTCTCCACTCCCACCTGCACGGAGGCATGCGATGCGCCTTCCTTCGGCCCTACTTCGGTCTCTCGTTCTCGGAATCGTTCTCCTCACCGTGACTGCACCGCACCCGGCACAAGCGTGGGACGGGACCGGTGGCGAGCTCGCCGTGCTGCGCCTCGACGACGGTCGGATCGATGCACCGGACGACGCGGTCTGGCTTCTCGGTTGGAACCAGGATCTGGCCGTTCTCCTGGTACCCTCGGCATGGCAAACACCGACGGACTGGAAACCCCGGCTGACGCGGCTGGAAGCTCCCGTGCACGGCGCCTACTATCTCGTGCTCTGCGAGGATGCGCAGCGGCTCCGGGTCGCGGATCCCGCTCGGGCTCTGGCCCGTCATGGACACACGGTCCTGGCTCACACGACCGGAGCACCGCCGGCCATCGCACTCGACGGATCTCACGGACTCCTCCAACCGGTGCGGCTCGATCTCAATCCCAAACCCTGGCCCTCCGCCGCCACGACCGAGCTTGCCGACAACTTCGCGATCGACTTCGACCCGCTGGTCGGGGAGATCGCCGCGCAAGTCGACGAGGCCGGCTACGTCGCGGTGTGGCAGGCGCTGGACGACTTCGAGACCCGCTTTACCTTCACGGCTCAGAACGAGGCAGCGGCCAACTGGATGTACGACGTCCTGACCTCGTACGGACTCGAGGTGGAGTTCCACGTCTACCAACAGTCGGGACCCAAGAAGAACGTCGTCGCCACCATTCCGGGCACGGCCCATCCCGAGCAGGTGGTCTACATGACCGGTCACTTCGATTCGGTCAGCCCTTCGGCCGAGACATCGGCGCCCGGAGCCGACGACAACGGCAGCGGGACGGCCGCGTTTCTGGAGGCCGCGCGGGTCCTCGCCCAGTACGAGTTCGAGAATACGATCAAGCTGGTCGGATTCAACGGCGAGGAAGAAGGCCTGGTCGGATCTTCGGCGTACGTGTCCGCGATCGCGAACCAGGGTGAGCAGGTCATCGGATGCTTCAACCTCGACATGGTCGCGTATCGCGGAAACGATCCAGGCCCTGCCGACCTCTACATCTATACCGATCCGTCGTCTCTGCC
>JAGQHR010000454.1 GCA_020431745.1 Candidatus Eiseniibacteriota bacterium | reverse complement strand
CGTTCTGGCGGCGGTGCCGGATTCCCTCCGGACCATCGAGCTGCTCTACGATCGGGGCAACGAGGTGCGGGAGCAGCTCGTGACCTATCTCGAAGAGGACCTCGCGCGGATCGGGGTGCGGCTCGTCCCGGTCGCGCTGGAAGGGGCGGAGGTGATGCGTCGCTTCCGGGCCGGTGCGTTCGACGCCGTGGTGCTGGGATTCACGCCCGCCGCCCTGCCGGATCCGAGCCCCCTCTTCGCCTCGGGCGGCGCCTGGAATGGCATGGGGTTCCATGACGCTCGCGTCGACAGTCTGTGTGCGGCGCTGAGGGTCGCCCCGTCCGCTGACATCGACTCCCTGCTGGCCGCGGTCGACGCACGGGTCCGGCAGACGATGCCCGTCACGTTCCTCGTCCACCACCGTCGGATCGATGTCGTTTCCCCGCGAGTCCTCGGGTTCGACGGGACCGTCTGGCTGCCGCTCGGCTCTCTCGACGAGCTCCGGACGCGCGACGAATGAGGGGGCGGCAGGGGCCGCGGCGCGTGGAAGGGTCGCCGTCCGCCGCGTGCCTCCGGCGGTTGCGACCGGATGCCGGAGAGTCCAGAATGGGCGCCGCAACCCCCAGGGAGAGGAGTACGGATGAGCTACCTGAAGACCGTCGCGATCGAGAACAGCTCGGGCATGATCCGCCGCGTGTACGACGCCGCGACCGCCCGGGCCGGTGAGGTGGCAGAGATCATCCAGGTGATGAGTCTCGATGCGAAGTCCGCCCAGGCCAGCATGAACCTCTACACCAATCTCATGAAGACGAAGAACGCGCTCTCGCCGGAGCAGCGCGAGCTCATCGCCACCGTCGTGAGCAACGCCAACGAGTGCTACTACTGCACGATGAGCCACGCCCGGGACTACGCGCAGGAAAACGGCAACAAGAAGCTGGCCGAACAGGTCGCCTACGACTACCGCAAGGCGGCGCTCGACCCTGCGAGCAAGGCGCTCTGCGACTATGCCGTGAAGCTCACGCTCGCGCCGCACAAGGTGAACGACGAGGATCTGGCGAAGCTGAAGCAGTCCGGGTTCAACGACGAGATGATGGTCGTGATCGTGCAGATCACGTCGTACTTCAACTATCTGAGCCGGGTCGCCAACGCGCTCGGCGTCGATCCGGAAGTGTGGATGATGGACGAGCCGGAGGACTGGTTCAAACGGAAGGCCAAGGACCTGGCCAAGGGGTTGTGACCCGGCGCGTATCCCGGAGGGCCCATGCGGTCGGACCCTCGGTCCCGAAGTCATCTCCCGGAGCTCCCGCTTCGTTCCTCGCGTCGCCGGCCGCGCTCCGCGCCGACAGCTCGGCGACGGAGCCGGTGAAGACGAGCCGTCCGCCCTGGTCGCCGCCACCCGGTCCCAGATCCACTACGTAGTCCGCAGCTCGGATGAAATCGAGCTGGTGCTCCACCACCACCACCCCGTGCCCGCGCGCGATCAGGTCCCGGAGCCCGGCGAGGAGGCGCCCGATATCGCGGGGATGCAGCCCGGTCGTCGGCTCGTCGAGCAGGAAGAGCCCGGGCTGGCTCCAGGACGAACGATCCGCCAGCAGGGACGCGATCTTGAGGCGCTGGGCCTCTCCGCCGCTGAGCGTCGACGTGCTTTGCCCGAGACGGAGATAGCCCAATCCGATGCGCTCCAGCGGTTCGAGCAGACGGTGCACGTCCGCGCGATCCTCGAAGAGCTTCCGGGCTTCGGTCACGGTCAGGTCCAGCATCTGCAGGATGCACCGTCCGCGGTAGGTCACCTCGAGGACGTCCTCGCGAAAGCGCCTTCCGCGACAGGCCTCGCACGCGACCTCGACGTCGGCCATGAAATGCATTTCCAGCGTGACCGTCCCCATCCCCTTGCACGCTTCGCACCGCCCCCCCTCGACGTTGAAGGAGAACGCGCCGGGCTTGAGCCGGAGCGACTTCGCCTTCGGGGTTTGGACGAGGAGCTTGCGCACGATTCCGAGCAGACCCGTGTAGGTGAGAATGTTGGATCGCGAGGAACGGCCCAGCGGGTTCTGGGAGACGAGCAGGACTTGCGAGAACCGATCCAGCCCTTGGATCCGCGAAACCGCGCCCACGTCTTCCACGGCCGATCCGGCGTGACGGAGCGCGTTGCGGTAGAGCACGTCGTCGACGAGGGTCGACTTTCCTGATCCGGAGACGCCCGTCACGACGACGAGGCGATCGGTCGGGATCACCAGATGCGGGATGTCGAGATTGTGGTGGCGAATCCCTTCCAGCACGAGAGCGCGTTCGGGCGCGTCCGCCGGTGCAGGGGGCGCATCGGCGCCGGCAGCCGGATTCACGCGCGCCGATACCGGGGGGATCTCGACACGGAAGAAACTCGGATCGTTCTGGAAGAAACGCGCCGTCGGACCCTCGTAGAGGACCTCACCTCCGTTCTCGCCACCGGAGGGCCCCAGGACGAGGAGATGATCGGTGCCGCGGATGATCTCGGGATCGTGCTCGACCACGACGACGGTGTTGCCGGCGTCCGCGAGGCGCCGGAGGATCGCGAGCATGCGGGCGCTGTCGGTTGCATGCAGTCCCACCGTCGGTTCGTCGAGGATGTAGAGCGTGCGGGTGAGCGCCGATCCGAGTCCGGACGCGAGGCGGATCCGTTGCGTTTCTCCACCGCTCAGCGTCCGGCCCGTCCGCGCGAGCGTGAGATAGCCGAGTCCCACCTCTTCCAGGGTCTGCAGGCGGGTCCGGATTTCCGCGAGCACCGCCCGGACGCGCGCTTCCCGTTCGCTCGGCAGCGTCAGGTCCGCGAGCTGCCGAGCGAGGTCCCGCACCGGAGTGTCGAGCACTCCGGCGAGATCGAGCGGGCCGACGCGCACCGCGAGCGCCTCGGGACGCAGCCGGGAGCCGCGGCACGCCAAGCAGGGCGTGTAGCCGCGGTAGCGCGCGAGGAAGATGCGGACGTAGGCGCGGTACCGCTTGCGCTCGAGCTTTTGGAAGAGCCCCTCGACTCCGCGGTAGCGACCGTTTCCGAGGAAGACCCAATCGCGTTGCTCGGCGCTCAGATCGCGATAGGGGCGATCGAGCGGAACGTCGTCGACCTTGGCCTGCTCCAGCATCCGCCGCCGCGCGCCCGCCCCGGTCTTGGTATTGAAGGGGGTGACCGCGCCCTCGCGCAGCGTCTTGCGTGGATCCGGCACGACTTTGTCGCGATCGACGATCACCTGCCTGCCGAAGCCGTGACACGAGGGGCAGGCGCCGAGCGGAGAGTCCGCGGAAAAGTGACGCGGCCGGAGCGGTGTCCAGACCCGGGCGCAGCGCGGGCAGGTCGTGTCCGGCCTCAGCTCGCGGCACGGGGACGTCTCGCCGAGACGATAGAGCACGGCGCCGGCCGGATTCACCCGCCACGCCGCCTCGATCGCTTCCCGAGCCCGCACCCCCGCGATCGGACGCGGCCCGAACCGGTCGAGCGCGAGATGCACCGGTGATTCGGCGCTCCGCTTCTCGGTCTTCTTCTTGGCGCCCCCGGAGGCGGACGAGCCGTAGGCGGGCGTCCACTCGCGAACCTCGCCGTCCGCGTAGATCCGCGTGTATCCCGCGCGCAGCAGATCGATGCCGGACTCGGAGAACGCGGCCGGCGGTTGGAGCGCGGCGGTCAGCACGTAGCGTCCTTCCGGAAGCTCGGTGAGCGTGCGCGCGGCCGACTCCAGCGTCGTTTCCACCATCGCCGTGTCGCAGGCGGGACAGTGCGGCTGCCCGCCGTGGGCGAAGAGGAGCTGCAGCAGATCGGACAGCTCCGTGATCGAGCCGACCGTCGAGCGGGCGTTGCGAATCGAGGTGTGCTGGTGGAGCGCGACCGGTGGCTGGATCTCGCCGATCCGATCGACGTCGGGCCGGTCGAGACGCTGGAGGAACTGGCGCGCGTAGGTCGAGAGGCAGTCGACGAAGCGCCGCTGTCCTTCTGCATACAGCACATCGAACGCCAAGCTGGACTTGCCGGAGCCGGACACGCCCGTGATC
>JAGQHR010000453.1 GCA_020431745.1 Candidatus Eiseniibacteriota bacterium | reverse complement strand
CGCCTGCGCCGCGCTGGGGCGTTTCGCGGCGGCGATCACCACGACGTCGCAACCGCTGTCACGCAGGTTGAGCGCCTGGGCCCGTCCCTGATTGCCGTAGCCGCAGATTCCGATCCTCCATCCGCGAATCGGATCCCGCGGACACTCTTCGTCCCGAAACACTGGCAGCACGACTCCTCCTCGGGTTCGAAACGGACGGGATCGGAGCAGCGCCGGTGTTGTCCCGACCAGACTCCGCAAAACGGATCCACAACGCAAAAGCGCTCCGGAAACACCCGGAGCGCTTTCCAAACCATTCACGCCCGAGCGCAAACTTGCGTGGGCATCAAAGGTGAGTCGGCTCAGTTCCCTCCGGGACCTTCGGAGCCACCCTCCTCGGTCATGGGCTCTGCCTCCTCGACCTTTTCGAACTTCTTCGCGTAGAGCTCCTTGCCGTCCTCCTGGTAGCAGTAGGCCCGGCCGCGCGTCCAGTAGAACCAGATCGTGTATTGCGAACCGCCGCTGTCCTTGTAGATCCGGATCTGCTCCGGCTCTCCGGCCTCCCGGTACTGACGCAGGATGTCCGACTTGGGACCACCCGCATCGGCCTGGGCCCGCGCCTGCGAAGGAGGAACATCCATCCCGCTCTCGAGGGCCTGGCCGACCAGCAGGTCGCCCAGCATCGCGTTCTTGTTGTTGAGCGCACCCTGCGCGCGCCCCTGGATGATGTGAAACATCCCCTGCTTCGGATCGACGTCGACGAGACGCGTGGCGTAGTCCAACGCGGCCTCGTTGTTTCCGCGCCCCGACTCCAGCATCGAGAGGTTTTGCAGGACGTCCGTGTTCTTGGGCTCGGACGCGAGGACATGCTCGTAGTCAGAGGCGGCCGACGCGCGCAGCTCGTCCTTGCGGGTGTCATCGAGGTCCGAGAGCTCCCAGGCGACGGCGGCCCGGTTCTGGGTCAGATCCAGGTCGTTGGGGTCCAGGCCCGCGGCCTGCGAGTAGAAGCTGAGCGCGCCTTCGAAGAGCTTCTTGGCCCCCTCCTTGTCCGTCGACTTGGCCTCCAGGGCCTGGTTGAAGGCCTGGTTGCCCTGGCTCTTGTAGACCTCGTGGAGCACCACGTTCAGATCGTCGTCGTCGGGCGCCATCGAGTGCACTTGATCGAAGACGGTGAGCGCGCTGTCGATCTTGCCGAGGTTGAAGTAGGTGGCTCCGATGTTCATCCACGCCTGCGGGCTGTCCGACTTGTAGATGACCGCCTTCTTGAAGTCACGGAGCGCGTTCCGGAACTCCTTCTCCGCCCCCGCTTCGTCGCCATCTTCCTTCAGACCCTTGGCGTTCTTGTCATAGGTCTGCCCGGAGTTGTAGCGGTCGGCGTAGTAGTGGTCGCGGTTGTCGACGACGTCCTGGGCGATCCGCGGCGTCAGCTCGGCCGCCTTGTCGAAGTTCGCGGCGGCCTCTTCGGGCTTGTCGAGCTCGGCCTGCGCCATGGCCAGCCACATGTAGGCTTCCCCGTTCTTGGGATCCTTGTCCACCGCGAGCTGGAAGTTCTCCTCCGCCTTCTCGAATCGCTTCTGGTCGAAGTGCAGCTTTCCTCCAGCCAGATGCGGATTGCTGCAGGCGGCGAAAGCCAAGACCGCGGCAAGTCCAAGCGCCGCAATTCTCAATGTCCGTTTCACGGTATCTCTCCCTCTGATTGGTCTCCGGGCACCCCAGGACCGGTGACAGTCGTGCCGACCGTCGGCATCGCGGCTGGCAGCGGCGAGATTAGGCAGGCTTCCGAAGGGGTGTCAAGGACGGGGGGGACACCCGGGACGGGCCTTCGGGAAGGCACGATGGACCGGGAAACCTACCCCAGGAGCCACCTGCGCACGTCGTCGATCGATCGGGCGAGCAACGGCACACCGTCCAGCTCGTCCGGGGCCGCGTATCCGAACGAACAACCCACGAACGGAACCTGGGTTTCCTCCGCCGCTTCGCGATCGGAGCGGCGATCCCCCACCATGACCGCCGGACCACCGAGATCGGCGATGGCCCGGTGGATCATGGCCGCCTTCGTCTGCAGTCCGTCTTTGCCGAAGTGATAGATCCCGTCGAGATGGCGGGCGTAATCCAGCCGCTCGGCCACGGCCCAGATGTAGCGATCCCCGCCGTTGGTGACCAGCGCGATCCGCCGTCCGCGAGCCCGCAGATCCAACAGCATCGACTCGGCGCCGTCGAAGAAGCGCCCCCGCTCGCGGACTTCGCGGACCTCCTCGTCGATGCACGCGTCCCGGAACTCCTGGCTGAGATGCCGCAGGGCGGGCGGGAGGATCTCTTTGTAGAAGACGGGGCCGGGAGAACCCGTGAGCGCCAGGATCGCGGCGTCGTCCGGCGGCGGCAGATCCAATCCGTGGCGCGCCACGAACCGGACGAACTGGCGTTGGATGGCCGGGTTCGCGACCTCCTCGGAACGAAAGAGCGTCCCGTCGTTGTCGAAGCAGATCAGCTCCGCTTCCCGAACGCGCCGCAGCGCGGATTCCATCGACTCGGTCAAATGCGTCCCCCGTCGTGTCTCAGACCATCGAAAGCGGATCGACGTCCGCCATGACTCGGGTTCGGGAAAGCCCGGACGGTGCCGGCGTCGTGAGCGCGAGCTCGCCCAACCGGTGGAGCGCCTCGCGCGATCGCGCCAGCAGCGACAGATGCCATCGATACTGCCCCTTGAGCCGGGAAATCGGCATCGGCGCCGGTCCCAGAACCTGGACCGCCCCGCGCTTGCGCGCGATCTCGGCGCGGAGCAGCTGCCGGAGCGACTCCGCGCGGGCTTCGACCTGGGGCTCCTTGGGACCGTCGACCAAGAGGTGGAGCATGCGCCGGAACGGTGGGTAGCCCAGCTCCTGCCGGTACACGATCTCCTTGGCCGCGAAGCTCTCGTAGTCCTGCGCGGCGGCGGCCTCGATCACGTAATGCTCCGCCATCAGCGTCTGGAAGATGACCTCGCCCGGATTGGATCCGCGTCCGGACCGACCCGCGACCTGCGTCAGCACCTGGAATCCGCGCTCCCCCGCGCGGAAGTCCGGCAGCAGCAGCTCCTGATCCGCCTGCAGCACGCCGACCAGGGTCACTCCGTGGAAGTCGAAGCCCTTCGCCACCATCTGCGTGCCCAGGAGGATGTCGATCTCCCCCTTCTCCATCGACTCGACGAGCCGGGTGTGCGATCCACGCCGGCGGGTGGTGTCGCGGTCCATCCGTTCGATCCGCGCGGTGGGATAGATGTCGTGGAGCGCTTCCTCGACCCGCTGCGTGCCGAAGCCGCCGTAGTAGAAATAGGCGCCTTCGCAGGAGGTGCAGACGCGGGGCGGGGGACTGATCGCGTTGCAATAGTGGCACCGCAGGTGATCGTCCGCGCGGTGATAGGTGAGGACGACGTCGCACTGCTTGCACTGCACCGAGGCGCCGCAGGTGCCGCACTGGACCGCCGTGGAATGTCCGCGCCGATTGAGGAAGAGGATGATCTGCTCGCTCCGGTCCAGGCGGTCCTGGATCGCCCGTTGCAGATAGGGCGAGAAGATCGGCGGCCGGGGCTTCCGGCGTCCTCCCTCGCCGCCGGCGAGATCCCGGGCGACCTCGGCCATGTCCACCAGATGGACGCGCGCGTGGGGGCGACTGTCGATCCGTTCGGGCAGCAGGAGCCGGGTGTACTTTCCGCCCTCGGCGTTGGCCCGCGTTTCCAGCGAAGGCGTGGCCGAGCCGAGAATCGCGAGCGCCCGCGCCATCCGCGCCCGGTAGAGCGCGACGTCCCGCCCGTGGTAGCGCGGCGACTCCTCCTGCTTGTAGGCCGGTTCGTGCTCTTCGTCGACGATCACGAGCCGCAGCTTGGGCATCGGCACGAAGACGGCGGATCGCGCCCCCACGACCACGGGGAGCGCGCCGGCGCCGGCCCGCGCCCAGACGTCCCGTCGCGCCCCCTCGCCGGACTGGCTGTGATAGAGCCCCACTTGATCGGGGAAGCGTGCGGCGACGCGGGCCAGGATCT
>JAGQHR010000452.1 GCA_020431745.1 Candidatus Eiseniibacteriota bacterium | reverse complement strand
CTTGATGACCTCCATCTGCTTGTTGCCGCCGAGGCCCGCGAGAATCTCGCTGGCCTTGGAGCTGTTGAGGTGCGAGAGAATCAGCGCGATCGTCTGGGGATGCTCGCCCTGGATGAAGGTGACGAGCTGCTTGGGATCGACGCGATTGAGCATCTTCATGTGGAAGACGTCCCCGGCGGACTTGGCGTGCAGACGCTCCATGATCTCGTTGGCCCGCTCGGAACCGAGCGCCTGGACGAGGATCTGCCGCGCGATGTCGACGCCGCCTTCGGTGATGTACTGATTGGCGCGGGCCAGCTGCTCGAACTCGCCGAGCACGCCGGTGCGCGTCTCGGGCGGCACCTCGCCGAGATTGGCCACCTCGGCCACGAGCTGTTCCACCTCGTCATGCGGCAGGAAGCGGAAGATCTTCGCCGCCGTATCCGTTCCCACGGTGACGAGGACGAGCGCCGCCTTCTGCGGTCCGGTCAGACTCCCGAGCGCCACCTTACTTCTCCTCCTCGCGCAGCCAGATCCGGAGCAGACGGCTCACGTCCTCGGGCCGGGTGCGCGCCAGCTCGACGATCTTTTCCTGGAGCGGATCCATCTCGACGGGCGGGAGGAGCGCGGCGACCTCGCCCGGACCGATCTCGGCGGGCTCCGCCTCCGAAGGCTGGAAGAGAGTCGAGCGACGCACCCAGCGCACGAGGAAGAAGAGCGCGGCCGCGACCACGAGGAGGCTGCCCACCCGGCCACCCACCTCCATGAGCATGCGCATCCGCTCGGACTTCTCCATCTCGGCCCGTTCCCGGTCCTGCGCCGCGTTGTCGAACGCGACGTTCTCGACCGTGAGCGCATCCCCGCGGTTGGCGTCGAACCCGATCGCGGTCTTGATGATGTTCTGGAACTTGGTCAGCTCCTCGGGCGCGCGCGGGACGTAGGTCCGCGTGCCGTCGGCGGCGTCGGTATAGGTCCCGTCGACGAAGACGGAGGCGGTCAGCCGCTTGACCTTCCCGGCCGGAGCGGTCTTACGCTCCACCTTCTTGCTGATCTCGTAGTTGGTGGTAGCGGTCTCCGTCTGACTCCCATCGGCGTTCGTGTTCGTGCTCCGATCCTCGGAGCGCACGACCGGGTTGTCCGCGTCGAAGGACTCGATCGTGCTCTCGGCGTGCTCGAAGTCCATCTCCGCTGCGATCCGCACGACCGCCTTGTTCGGACCGAGGACGGTTTCGAGGAGCGACTGGACCTTGTTCGTGAGCTCCTTCTCCATGTTCTGGACGATCGAGAGCTGATCGGAGGTCACGCCCACCAGGGAGTTCTCCTGCGGGCTCGAGAGGAGCGTCCCGTTGGTGTCGAGCAGCGTCACGTGCTCGGGATCGAGGCCCTCGACCGCGGACGAGACCAGGTGGACGACGCCGGCGATCTGCCCGGGTGCGAGCTTGGCGCCGGAGCGCATGTGCAGCACCACCGAAGCCGTGGCGGGCTTTTCCTGCGAGACGAAGAGGCTCGGTTCGGGCATCACGAGGTGGACGCGCGCGGACTGCACCTCGTCGATGGTCTGGATCGTGCGCGCGATCTCCCCTTCGAGCGCGCGCTGGTGCTGGAACTTCTGGACGAAGTCCGTCCACCCGAGCTTGTTCGTGTCGAGCAGCTCGTAGCCCGTCCCGGAAGACGGCAGCCCATCGGCCGCCATCGTCAGACGCAGCTCGTGCACGCGGTTTTGGGGCACCTTGATGGTCCGCCCGCCGTCGGCCACCTGGTAGGGGATCTGGTCGCCGCGGAGACGATCGACGATCGAGCTTGCGTCCGCCGGCTCCAGATTGGCGTAGAGGACGGTGTACTCGGGAGCCGCGGCCCACACCGCGACCAGAACGAGCAGCACGACGAAACCCGCCCCGACGGATCCGATGAGGATCCGTTGGTTGAGCGTGAGGTCCTGCCAAAGCCGGCGCAGGCGTGCCAGAACGTTCATCGGGCGCGTCCTCTCGCGGTCTCGGTTCGGGTCTGTCCGTCAGCTCTCATCGACGTCTTCCTGCTCTCTCGAGGCGCCCCGGATCCGTCAGGACGGAACGGGCGCCGGTTCGCGTGGCCCTCGGGATCACGCACGCGACTACATCGGGGTCCGCATCACCTCGCGATAGGCGTCGAGCAGCTTGTTGCGGATCTCCGCCGTCAGCCGCATCGCGATCGACGCTTCGTGCGACGCCAGCGCCACGTCATGGAGCTCGGCCTGGCCGCGCAGGAACGCGCGGAAGGTGTCGTCCGAACGGTGCTGCAGCTGGTTGACATCGGAAACGAGGTTCCCCAACGTCTGCGCGAATCCCGCCGAGGTGTTGGAATCCGTCGTGTCGGCTCCGGGCAGCCGCCCGGCCTCGCCCAACGTCTGCGACCGCAGGGGATCGTTCAGACCCTGCATGCGATTTGCGTCCGGGAGCTCGCCCGGGATCCGAATCCCACCGCCGGCGCCGATACCGTTGATTCCCGCCATCGTTCCGCTCCCCCCTCGTTACCGCATCAGATCCAGCGCCGCTTGCGCGATGGAACGCGCGGAACGCAGCGCGGCGACGTTCGCTTCGTAGGCGCGCGACGCCGCCATCAAAGTCACCATCTCCTGGGCCATGTCGACGTTCGGCATCCGGACGTTGCCGTCCGCATCCGCGTCGGGATGGCCCGGGTCGTAGACCGTGGGAAAGTCCGTGGGATCCTGCGCTTCGCTGACCGACACCCCGACCCCGTCCGGACCGACGCCGCCCGGGAGGATCCGCTCCGCGTCGCGATGCGCGGGCTGGGTTCGCACCAACGGAACCGGCTCCACCGGCAGCGGCCCCTTCCGTTCCGAAGCCGGAACCGCCTCCGTCTGGAACGCGACCATCTTCCGCCGATAGGGTCCCCCCTCCGGCGTGCTCGTGGTGTGGATGTTGGCCAGGTTCTCCGCCGCGACGTCCATCTGCCGGCGTTGGGCCGCGAGGCCGCTCGCCGAGACGTTCATGCCGGTCAGGTACTGGATCTTCACGTCCTGCTACTCTCCCTAGCGCCGAGGCGCACTCGGCGTCGTGAACGGATTAGCCGTCGGTTCGGATGGCTTCCAGGATCCCGCGATAGCGACCGGCGACGAGCTGCGAGATCGCCTGGTAGTGCACGGAGTTCTCCGAGAGCTCCACCATCTCCTGTTCGATCTCGACATCGTTGATCCCGTTCGAGGTGCCCGGATTGCGCAGGTCGACGCGCGGCGCGGGCGGCGCCTCCCGGTTCGACGAGAGATGCGCGGGATCGGTCTTCGTCATCGGCGCCTGCTCCCCCGGCTCGGGCAGCAGCTCTTCGAAGCGCACCTGCTGCGCGCGGTACCCCGGCGTGTTCGCGTTCGCGATGTTCGAGGCGATGACGCGTTGCCGCACGACTCCGGCATCGAGCGCGGCCTTGGCCTCGTCGAACGTCGGCTTGCCGAAGAGCAGCTTTTCGATCATGACGTCCTCCCTGTGACCCTCTCCCGCGCCGCATCCATGCGGCGCATCGGCGCCGGGTGCGCTTCTCCATCCGAGAAGCCACAGGGCCGGGAGCGGAGGCTTGATCGACCCCCGCTCCCGGACACCCAGCCCGGGAGGGCCGCTTCACGGCAAGAAAGGCCTGTGCCATCGCCTCGTCAAGCGCGGGTATGCTGCGTAAGACACTGCGCATGAGACAGTTGCAGCCGGTGCCATCCCATACGAACCTCCCTCGGCGATGGGCCCGAGCGGGCAATCCCTGCCCGGATCACCGGCAAGAAATCCCCCACCCGGCACGGATGGATCCGCGCCCCGGCAGCCGGAAGGCAAGAGCGCGACCGCAGGTCGTCGGGTCCTCGTGACCCGTCGAACGACGTACGCCGCGGACATCCCCGATCGAACGCAAACACCGAAGCGAGCCGCCTCTCGGAAGCTCGCTCCGGTGTTCGACGTCGGCAGGCTGTCCGTACCGCTCCGCGACGCGCCGCGCGCGGAGCTCGTGCTCTGTGCGATACGGCGCGCCCGCGTGATCCCATCG
>JAGQHR010000451.1:3770-4006 GCA_020431745.1 Candidatus Eiseniibacteriota bacterium | reverse complement strand
CCACCCTGGATGCGATCCTGGAAGAGCCGCGGGCTCGTCGGTTCCTCGAAGAAGGTGGCGAGCACTCCCGCTTCCGCTACGCCCGGATGCTCGCGCACGACCACTGGCTCCGGCGGGAGTTCTTCCAGGAGCTCCGATCGCTCATCCGGATCTGCTACGAGGTCGACGCGCTGCGCGCTCTCGGCCGGGCCGCCGAAGGTTGGGGGCTCCGCTTTCCCCACTTCACCGATACGGGC
>JAGQHR010000451.1:0-3760 GCA_020431745.1 Candidatus Eiseniibacteriota bacterium | reverse complement strand
TGTCAGCGTGAAGGGCGAAGCGATCCGCCATCCGTTCCTCACCGAACCGGTATCCAACGACGTCATGCTCGGGCCGAAAAGCCATTTTCTCTTCCTGACCGGACCCAACATGGCCGGGAAGACGACGTTCATGAAGGCCCTGGGAGTCACGGTCTATCTGGCCCACATCGGAATGGCCGTGCCGGCGGGGAGACTCGAGATCGGCAACCTCGATGCTCTCGCGAGCAGCCTCCATGTCGAGGACAACCTGGAGCGCGGACACAGCTTCTACTTCAGCGAGGTCCGCCGCGTGAAGGACGTGGCCGAGGCTCTGCAAGCGGGGCGGCGGCTCCTCGTCCTGTTCGACGAGCTCTTCAAGGGCACCAACGTCAAGGACGCGATCGACGGATCCCGGCTCGTGATCGAGGGCCTCCTGCAGTGGGAAACGGGGCTTTTCGTGTTGTCCTCCCATCTCGTCGAGTTGACCGAGCCGCTCTCACGGGTCGACCGCATCACCTTCTCGTACTTCGAATCCACACTGCGGGACGGCCGACCGCAGTTCAGCTACCGACTCCGTCCGGGAGTCAGCCACCAGCGGCTGGGCATGCTCATCCTGGAGAACGAAGGGGTGCCGGCCCTGCTGCGCCGGTCGACCTCCGCGCACGAAGAAGCCCCGCATCTTCACGGAGAAGACGCGGGGCTTTCCGAACGACGGTAGTCCACCCGAAGGCGGACCACTCGATCCGAGCTTACCGGCTGATGATCAGGCTCCGGGTCGCCGTGTAGCTTCCCGTGTTCATCCGGTAGTAGTAGACGCCCGACGCCACTTCGTGACCCGCGGCATCCCGACCGTTCCAGTCGACAGTGTGCGAACCGGCCTCGAAGCGACCGTCCGCAACCGTGCTGACCTCACGCCCGGAGACGTCGAAGATCTTGATCTGGACCTGAGACGTCGTCGGAACCTGGAAGCGGATCCGGGCGATGTCCGAGGTCGGGTTCGGAGTGCTCGGGTTGAGCGCGAAACGGGCCACCGAGGTCTCCTCGGGAGCGTCGACCGTGCCCAGCACACCGAGGATCGTGAAGTCGTCGATGCCGGCATCGACGAACGACTCCGCGATGTTGTCCTGCGCGGTGAACTTGAACTGCAGGTCACCAGGCGCGGGAACGATCGCGAGCAGATCGGTCTGGAAGACATCCCAGCCGTCCCACTGATCCAGGGTGTTGATGATGTCGACCCAGGGGCCGCCGTTGTTGCGGACCTGGACCACCCAGGCGTCCTGGGCCGGGTTGGGACCCGTGCTGTTCGAGAAGAACTGCCAGAACTTGAGCGTGAGCTGCGAGGCACCGGCCATGTTGTAGACCGGGCTATAGAGCGTGGTCACTCCGTTGTCGACGTCGGCGGTGTGCGCCGCGCCGCCCGGAACGCCGTTCCCCGTAACCCAGCACATCGTGCCCGGAGAAGGCGTCGTGTCGTCCTCCGGCTGGATCGTGGTGCCGTTCGGATCGACCCGGACCCACTGACCGGCCGTCGCCGTGTCGGTGCCTTCGAGGTTCACAACCCATCCGCTCTCGGACTCGAGGGCGTCATAGGCCTGCGCCAGATCGAAGTCGTAGGTCTGGAACGGGGCCAGCGCCGGGGACGTCTTCTGGTTGCCCTGGTTGTCCACCGCGTGGATGTAGTACACGACCGTCGCGGGATGCGTGAGCCCGGGGATCGTGCCCTGATAGTTGCCACCACCGATCGGGCTCATCGGAGCGCTCGTGAAGCCGCCCGTGCCGTCGCCGATCGAGTAGAGGATCTCCGCGGTCGCGATGTTGGCCGCCGTCGTCGTGATGTTCGCCGTCAGCGTGCGGTTACCCGGCGTCGTGGTGGTCCACACCTCGTCGTGGGCGATCGTCACACCCTGCGTCACCGCCGGGCAGCTGAACCCGTGATGGGTCGCCGCGGCGCAATAGACGTCGTAGAACGGCGTACCGTTGTTCAGGTTGCCGTCGTCGTCGTCCGTGACGAAGGTCGCCAGCACCTGAGCGGGCTGGTTCGTGGGCGTCGAGAGCTTCCGCGCGAAGTGCCAGTCGGACGCTACCTTGGTCTGACCGGCCGTCTCGCCGAGAAGGCCACGGAAGACGACGTTGGCGTCCCAGTGGAAGCCGGCGATGACGCGACCGGCGTTGTGGATCTCCTGTCCGACGACATCGTCCGGATAAACCAGGTTGTTGTCGGAGTCCCGGAGCCCCTGGCTGCAGCTCTGGAAGCCGCGACCGATCGCCGACTCGAGCGTGATCATGTTCGCGAGGACGTCACCGTTGCCTTCGCCGAGACCCTGCGATCCCTGCTGGCCGAGGAGCGCGTTCTGGACGCCGTGACCGAACTCGTGGTGCACGACTCCGCCGATCTCTCCGGTGTTGGCGCAACCGCCGCCCGCGGGATAGAAGTTGATGGTTCCATTCCAGTAAGCGTTGCAGGTGCCGTTGCGATTCACCCAGCAGGTGATCCGCTGATTCGTGTAGAACCAGCCCGGATCGAACCGCTCGAACAGGTCATGGATCTGCTGCACCGCGTAGAACGAGTCGCGCTCGTCCTGCCGCGAGTTGGAGTCGGTCCAGAGGACGTTGAACGGCGTTCCCGGGGTGGCCGTGCTGCTGAAGGAAGCATCCGTACCGTTGTTGACGTTGACGTCGATGTACGGACCGTAGAAACGGGACGTGATGGTGCGGTTGTCGGTGCCCGCATACGGAATCGTCCAGTTTCCGTTGGAATCGCTGGTGGTCGAACCGACGCCGGTGATGGTGACTTCCTGGTACGGGTGCGGGAGCCCCGGGGTCTCGCCGTTGCACAGCGTCATGACCTCGGTGTTTCCCTGCTCCTGACCGGAGAAGTTCAGGAAGTGCACGTCGTTGTAGCGATAGACGATCTGACCGGTGTGAGCGTCGACGTGGGTCACCCAAATGCCGAGCGGATCGGCGGTCGAAACCCGCACGCGCCAGACCAGGTGGAAGTCCACGTCGGTGTCGCTGAGCGGAACCGGAAGTACGAAGAGCTCCGGCTGGCCGTCGATGGAGTCGGTGGCCGGATCGAACGGAACGTCGTTCTTCGCGATCTGGGTGGCCTCGTCCTCCAGAATCGACGGATTCGGGTCGAGGGAGATGCCGTTGTAGTAGTCGGATCCCATCACGAAGACGCGACCGCTGTCGGTGAAGATCGCATAGACCTTTCCGCCGATGACGTCGATCCCGTGATAGGTCTGCTGGAAGTGGGTCGCAACCTTGCCCGCGCCGCGCGGATCATCGAGGAAGCGTAGATTCGCGAGGTCCGAGACTCCGAGGGCGGCGGCGTTCTCTTCGATAACCGCGCGTCCCGCCTGCTCGGCGGAGAGCCGCGTCGCAAGGGAGCGTCCCGTCTCGTGACCGCTCCCGTAGAGGGCGCTGGGAGTATTGGCCAGGGAGTTCCACGTATACACGTTCCAAACTCCGCCGTACTCCGCCGTGAGGGAATTGATGGACTGTGCACGCGCAGCGTCGATTGCCGGGGAGCTGATACTCTGCATATCGAGCTCGGGCAACAGAATCTCGTAATTGGTACCGCTGGGCGCCACGAAAGCCTGCCCTTCGCCTACCATCGCCGCGGTGGCAAGGAAGGCGAACAGCAGACTCGGTGCCATTCTCTTCATGGATCGAATCTCCTTGGTTGCAGTGAGTGGGTGGAACCGAACATCCGCTAATTCTACAAGGTTTCGTGCCTTATCGGAAGGGTGGATCCCTGGAGGCGGCCGAGAACGGCGGC
>JAGQHR010000450.1 GCA_020431745.1 Candidatus Eiseniibacteriota bacterium | reverse complement strand
CCCTCGGCCACGGCGTTCACGACTTCTTTGCCGCCGTTGGTGCAGTCGCCCCCCGCAAGAACTTTGGGATGTCCCGTCCGGCCGCCGGCATCCACCACGAGGCGGTCTTTCGCATCGATCTCGACGCCGGCAAAGAGCGCGGCAGTGGCGGCGAGGCGATTCTGTCCGATCGCGACGACGATCCAGTCACACGGCAGGTCCCGCGACTCCGAGACCGTGTTCGGTGGAACCACCCGTCGCTGGTCGATGCGCAGAGCGCAAACGCGCTCTCCGTCGCGGATGACCTCGCGCGGGATCGCGTGCTCGACGAGACGGACACCTTCCCGCCGCGCAGCCTCCATCTCGTGCTCGTAGCCCGACATATCCAACGCCCCGCGACGGTAGACGAGCGAAACGCTGCTCGCTCCCAGATGGGTCAGCTCGCGCGCGGCATCGATCGCAGTGTTGCCCCCACCGACGACCAGGACGTCTCCCAGTCCATCGAGCCCGGTCTGCGGCTCGTTCTTGAGGCGTTCGATGAGCTGGACGGCCCCGACCACCTGGCCACCGTCTTCGCCCGGGATCCCGAGCTTGCGATCGCCGCCCAGACCGAGCCCGAGAAAGACCGCGTCGTAGTCGCGCAACAGGTCGTCCGCGGCCACGTCGCGACCGAGGAGAACCCCCGTTTGGATCTGCACCCCCAGGGACAGGATGAACGCCACTTCGCCCAACGAGTCGGAGGCAGGCATCTTGTAGGGCGCGACGCCGGTCGTGTTGAGCCCGCCCGGCCACCGCTTGCCCTCGATGATGACGGCCTCGATCCCCTCCCGCGCCAACACTCCGGCGCACGAGAGAGAGGCGGGTCCAGCGCCGACGAGTGCGACCCTTCCCGCACGCCGGGGCTTCGTCCGCAGAAGCGGGCGCTGCGACGCGAAGGCGGCCTCCACCGCGTATCGCTGGAGACGGCCGATTTGAATCGGCGGCTGTTCCAGGTGGTTGTAGACGCAGGCGCCGGCGCACAGCACCTCGACCGGGCAGACCCGGCCGCAGGAATAGCCCAGCAGGTTGGACTCGAGGATGACGCGCGCGCTCCCGGTCACGTCCCCGGATGCGATCCGCTTGATGAACTTGGGAACGTCGATCTCCGTCGGGCAGGCCTGCGTGCAGGGCGCGTCGTAGCAGNAGAGGCAGCGATGGGCCTCGGCCAGGGCGTCGGCCACGGACAAGGGAGGTGCCTTGTCCGCGAACGCTTCTTCCAGCCGGCCGGGCGGAAGAGACTGCGCCGGATCCCAGTGACGAGGCGACCCGGTCATCGCGCTCCCGCGGCGGCGAACGACTCTCCGAGCAAGTTGACGGCTTCGTCTACTTCGCTCCGAGTCACGGTGAGCGGCGGAGAAATCCGCAGCACGTTCCCTTCCAAACCGCCCTTGCCGATGAGCAGACGACGCTTCTTCGTCTCCTCGAAGAGCCGCGCCGTGAACGCCTTGGCCGGCGTGCGGTTCTGGACAGTTTCGTCCTCGACCAGCTCCACCCCCTGCATGAGCCCGAGGCCGCGGACGTCGCCGATCGTCGCAGGGAACCGCTTCTGCAACGCGAGCAGCCCGTCGTGAAGCAGGCGGCCGTGCTGCGCGGACGCCTCGACCAGCTTGTCCTGCTCGATCCGCGCGATCGTCGCGTTGGCCGCGGCGCACGAAACCGGATTGCCGCCGAAGGTCGAGATGGTGAGCGCTTTGAGAGCAGACGCGATCTCGGGCGTCGTGATCGTCACCCCGAGCGGCATCCCGTTCGCCACGCCCTTGGCCGCGGTCATGATGTCGGGCTGGACGTTCCAGTGCTCGATCCCCCACATCGCGCCGCCCGTCCGGCCGAATCCGGTCTGCACCTCGTCGCAGATGAAGACGCCGCCGTACTTGCGCACGATCTCGACCGCGATCTCGAAGTACTCGCGCGGCGGCGTGATGAAGCCGCCGACGCCCTGGATCGGTTCGGCGAGAAAGCCGGCGACCCGTCCCGTCGTCGTGGTGCGAATGACCTCTTCGATGTCACGGGCGCAGGCGACTCCGCACGAGGGATAGGTCAGGTGGAGCGGGCACCGGTAGCAGTACGGGGCCGGCGCGTGCTTGACCCCGGCAACCTGCGTCGGCAGAGCGCGCCAAGGCGCGTGCGCGGTGAGCGACTGCGCCAGGAGCGACCGTCCCGAGTATCCGTGACGCAGGGCGATGAGCTCGGTGCTTCCGGTATGGAGCTGCGCCATCATCACCGCGGTTTCGTCCGCTTCCGTCCCGGACGCGGTGAAGTAGGTCTGGCTGAGCTCTCCGGGCGTGATGCGGGCCAGCGTTTCGGCGAGCTCGACGACCGGAATCGTCGGATAGAGGCTGGAGGTGTGGGTGAAGCGATCGATCTGGTCCCGGATCGCCGCATTGACCCCCTCGTCGGCGTGTCCGATCGAGACCGTGAGGATCCCGCCGAAGAAATCGAGGTACTCGTTCCCGTCGATGTCCTTGACCCGACGTCCCTTTCCCTCGGTGATGACGAGCGGTTCCTGGTAGTAGGTCATCACTCCGGGGAACAGGAACTGCTTCTGCTTCGCGCGCACCGCCGCGCCGTCGAGCTTGCTGGTGTCAGCCGTTGCCATCTTCGTCCTCGTCTCCTTCGCTTTGCCTTCAGATCGAGCGCGGACTGCGCTTCACGAATGATCCACCGCCGACCCGCCCCACGAACTTCCCGTTCTCGACGATGACCCGTCCCCGCGAGAGCACCGTCTGCGAAACGCCGACGACTTCGCGCCCCTCGTAGGGGTTGTAGTCGACGTTCATGTGCAGCGTCTTCGCCGAAAGCTTCTGCTTCGCGTTCGGATCGAAGATGACGAGATCCGCATCCGACCCCGGCGCGATGGTACCTTTGCGCGGGAAGAGCCCGAAGATCTTGGCCGGCGAGGTGGAGGTCAGCTCGACGAACCGATTGAGGGAGATCTTCCCCGTGCGCACCCCACCGTCGTAGACCAGGCTCATGCGGGTCTCGATCCCCGGCGCACCGTTCGGGATCTTCGAGAAGTCGTCCTTCCCCAGCTCCTTCTGCTCTTTCATGCAGAAGGGACAGTGGTCGGTCGAGATCGCCTGCAGGTCGTTCATGGCGAGACCGCGCCAGAGCTGAGCCTGCTTTTCCCGCGCGCGGAGGGGCGGGCTCATCACGTACTTCGCCCCTTCGAAGCCCGGCTCTTCGTAGTTGTCGTAGGAGAGGAAGAGGTACTGCGGGCAAGTCTCGGCAAAGGCCGGCAGGCCGCGATCCCGGGCCTCCGTCACCATCTCCAGAGCCTCGGCGGCCGAGAGGTGGACGATGTAGATCGGGACGTCCGCCATCTCCGCCAACGCGATCGCCCGGTGGGTCGCTTCCGCCTCGGCGCGCGCCGGTCGTGTGATCGCATGATACTTGGGCGCGGTCTTTCCTTCCCCGAGCGCCTTTTGCACGAGGACGTCGATGACTCCGCCGTTCTCGGCGTGCATGCAGATGGTGCCGCCGTTCTTCCCCGTCCGGAGCAGGGCCTTGAAGATGCTGGCGTCGTCCAGCATGAACACACCCGGATAGGCCATGAAGAGCTTGAAGGAGGTGATCCCTTCCCGCACCAGGTCGTCCATCTCGGATTCCACCTGGTCGTTCACCTCGGTCATGATCATATGGAAGCCGTAGTCGATCGCCGCCTTGCCTTCCGCCTTCGCGCGCCAGGCATCCAGCGCATGATGGAGCGTCTGCCCGCGATACTGGATCGCGAAGTCGACGATCGTGGTCGTGCCGCCGTGCGCCGCCGCGATCGTCCCGGTCTCGAAGTCATCCGCGGAGGTGCTCCCGCCGAACGGCATATCCAGGTGGGTGTGGACGTCGATTCCTCCCGGCAGGACATACTTGCCGGAAGCGTCGATCGTCTTGTCCACCTCGCCCAGCGGCGTGTTGGCGAGCGCGGTGCCCATGAGGACGATCCGTTCGTCCTCGATCAGGAGGTCGCCCTTCCACAGATCGGTCGCGGTGACCACC
>JAGQHR010000449.1 GCA_020431745.1 Candidatus Eiseniibacteriota bacterium | reverse complement strand
CCCGTGGTCCCGGGCGACACGCAGCACCCCTCCGCGTGCCCGGATGACGTCGATCGGTCGGTAGGGCGTCCCCGACGGCAATCCCCACGCGGCACGGAGCGCCTGCACGAGCTGTGGATCCCGGTGGGCGCTGCCCGCCACCTCGAAGGAGATTTCGCCGAGCTGATGGCGAACGCCTTCTCGGACGGCCACGTGGAGATCCACCTGACCGGGCTCGACCGTGATGCTGTCGACGAGCCCGCGAACCTGGACGTCGAAGAAACCCTCGGCGCGGTAGACCCGCGCGACCCGATCGAGGTCGCGCACGAACTCGGTGGAGTCGAGCTCGGTCTTGCGGAACCGACCGCTGGGCTGCATCCGCAGGTGAGGCAGGAGCTGTTTCGCGGGGATGCTCTCGTTCCCGTGAAAGAGCACGTCATGAACGCGACGGGGCTCGGCCCCCGACGGGGTCTCCCCCGCCATGACCGTAGACGCGATCAGGAACATCCCGGCGCAGAAGAGCAGCATGCGGCCGGTCACCGTCTGCCCGCGCCTCGAGAACCGACGCGTCACCAGAACAGCAGATCCGAGCGGAGGCTCACCGCGGACTCGCCACGTTCCCGCGCCTCCGATCGTAGATAGAAGATCCGGCCCAGGTGGTATTCCACGCGGACCTCTCTCTGCGAGGAGGCCTGATAGCCGGTGAACGTGGTCACGCGGATCCGGTCGCCGACTTCCTTCTCCACCGAGAGGCGCGAAGAGCCGAACTCGAGCTCGTCCACGCCCAACCACTCACCGGCGCGGGTCTCGGCGGCGCGAATCGGCCCCTCGTCCGAGAGAAGCCACCGCACCTCCGACGCGAACCCGTTGTCCTCGTTGCCTTTTCCCGGCCCGACCGGTTGAAGCTCGATCCACTCTCCGGAAGCCGGAGGGACGCCGTCTCGCACGCCCGCGGGCTGCTGAGTGAGCGGCGCCTCGACCCAGCCTCCCGGGATCGACAGGAGCGGCATCATGGCCCGCGCGGGCGTCGCCCCCAGCATGAAAGGCAGCGCGAGGAGCCCGCCGAGGGCTCCAGCCGCGAGTGCCTCCCTCACGGTGTGCCGTGCACGGAGCATCCGAAGGCTCGGTAAGGATCGATCGTGGTTCGCGACAGCCGCCCACATGGTCTGATGATACCAACGCCAGAGCGGGGTGGGACCCGGTATCCCCCGAAGGCCGAGCCATACGGAGTTATCCGGAGTCATCGGAGCGATCCGGAATCATGATCACGCGGGTGTGTCAGGCAGCCGCCGGAGGTACTAGCCTAGTGCGGGACGGCCGGATCTCACCGGACGGGAAGCGGGCGTACAATGCCCACAGCATGGACGATCGAGAATCGAGCAAACCGGCGGGAGATGCGGCCGGAGATGCGCCCGAAGCTTCACACCCGGTGCCGCGAGTCGGGAGCCTCGCCGCGTACGAACCGGTCGATCACACCGCGGATCTCGCCTACCTGGTCCGGGGGCGAACCTTCGAAGAGCTGTTCACACATGCAGCACTCGGGATGTTCTTCTTCCTGACCGACCCGGGACGGATCGTTCCACGCGAGCGGCGCGCCCTGCGCGTAACGGGAAGGGACAGGGAGGAGTGTCTGATCACGTTCCTGCAAGAGCTCCTCTTCTGGGAAGAGACCCAGGAATTCCTGCTCGCGCGCGTCGAGGTGTCATGCGCGGGACCTACCGAGGTGATCGCCGAAGTCTGGGGGGAACGCTTCGATCGAGCCCGGCACGAGATCCAGACCGACATCAAGGCCGCGACCTATCACGACCTCGAGTTCCGTCGTCTCGCGGATGCGGAGGGCGACGTCCTGGAGGTCCGTATCGTGCTCGACATCTGACGCCGGCATCTCCCGACCACGCGTCAGCACTTCCTGTCTGGTCTCCGCGGGCTCCGCGTCGGTAGTCGCCCCCTCGCCGATCCGCCGCCCCCCGTCGTGAGCCGGTTCCGGCCTAGGTCAGCGGGCTCCTGTGCGAATCAGCTTCTCCGGGAAGCGCGCGAGATAGCGTTCCTGGATCCGCAGGAAGAGCTCCGCACCCAGCGGCATCACGCGCTCGTCGAAGTCGAACCGCGGGCTGTGATGCGACTCGTCCAGCTTGCGGCTCGGATCCGCCGATCCGAGGAAGAAGTAGCAGCCCGGCACTTCCTGGAGGAAGAAGGACATGTCCTCGCCGCCCATCGAGACGAGATCCCGGACGACGTTTTCCTGGCCGACGACTTCCGCCGCCACCTCCGCCACGAACTCGGCCATCTCGGGATCGTTCACCGTCGGCGGGTAGGTATCGAGGAACTCGAAGTCGATCTTGGCCCGGAACATCTTGGCCGTGTGCTCGACGATCGTCTGCAGGCGTTCGATGATCCGCGCCCGCACCTCGAGATCGAACGTCCGGACCGTGCCCTTCAGCCGCGCGGTCTCCGCGATGATGTTGAAGTTGCTCCCTGCGTGGAACGTCCCGACGGAGACGACCGCGGTCTTGACCGGGTTCGTGTCCCGCGAGACCAGCGTCTGCAGAGCCGTCACGAGATAGGATCCGATCACCACGGCGTCGATCGCATCGTGGGGATAGGCGCCGTGCCCACCCAGGCCATGGATGGTGATGTGGAACTCGTCGGCGGCTGCCATGAACGGCCCCGCGGTGACCGCCACCTTTCCCGCCTCCAGCTTGTTCCAGAGATGGAGCCCGAACGCCGCTTCGACGGGGGGATCCTGCAGCACGCCCTCGCGGATCATCGGCAGCGCGCCGCCCGGCCCCTCCTCGGCCGGCTGGAAGACGAACCGGCTGTGCAGCGCGCGGGTGTCCCGCAGCGCCAGCGTTTCCAGCACGGTATGCGCGAGGATGGAGGTGTGGCCGTCGTGGCCGCAGGCGTGCATCACGCCGGCGTTCTTCGAGACGTAGTCCGTGGTGTTCTCTTCATGGATCGGGAGTGCATCCATGTCCGCACGGAAGAGGATGGTGCGACCGGGGTCCCGAGGGCCTTCGACCAGCGTCGCGATCCCGGTTCCAGCGATCCCGGTTCGAAGCTCCAGTCCCGATTTCGTCAGGAGCGACGCGACCTGATGCGCCGTGCGCTCTTCCTTGAAGGCCAGCTCGGGGTGCCGATGGAGATCCCGTCGGAAGTCCACCATCGACTCGAACCGATCTCGCAAGCCCTGACGAATCGGAAGACCATCCAAACCGGACATGCCACTTCCCCCTCTTGCTGCGCAGGTGACCGAACCCTTCTCGCACCGCGATCGACGGAAGGGTATCGCAGGAACGGCGGCGTCGGGAAAGCCCGAACCGAGCGAAAAAGCCGGCCGCTCCGAGGAGCAGCCGGCTTTCGCGAAGTTGCCGGGCGTCATCAGCGAAGCAGGTGCTCAGGCCCGCCGCCTCCCCACTGGGGACCAGCCGGATCCTCGGGCCCACACCGAGCATCGCCTGCCAAAGTCTCGCCTCGGCCCGGCGAATCAGACGTTCCAGAGTCTATCGGAACCGAGCCCGGTGTCCAATCCCTTCTGACCCCGCACGCAAAGAAAAACGCTCCACGCAGCGTGCGCGCGATCCGGTCGAGAGTCGCTCTCCCGCACCGGCCGGCACGGTTTGGTGTTGTCCGTCAATCAGAGTGCGCGAGCAGGAGATCACGCACCGCCTCCGCCGCGACCCGATTGCCGGCCGGAGTCAGGTGCTGATCGATCGGGTAGAACAGCACCTCTTCCGGGTGCCGGGCCTTGTGGTCCCGCATCACGGGCAACAGGTCCAGCCCCGTGACGTTTTCCGTGCGGCACCAGTCCAGGGTCTCGTCCTGCAGCCGAGTCGAGCGGATCAAGCCGGATTCCCCGGAGAGCATCACGATGCGTCGCCGCATCTCACCGATGGGCTCGATTTGGGGACCCGCTGGAAGCACCACCAGGTGGAACGGCAGATCACGACTCCGGCACCATCGGGCGATCTTGCTGAGATGAGACCGGGTGCGGCTCCAGGCGCTCAGGTCGGCCTCGTCATATTCATGCTT
>JAGQHR010000044.1 GCA_020431745.1 Candidatus Eiseniibacteriota bacterium | reverse complement strand
CGCGCGTGCCGGGCCGAGGATCTTGCCGATCGTTGCTCCACATCCGGCCCCCGCATTGCCCAGGCGGAGGGCCGCGCCCGTTTCGGCCTCGGAGCAGGCGCGTTCGGCCATATCCGCGTCCGGTCGCAGATCAGATCTGCCGATGCCGAGGTCGTAGAGCACGGCCGCGGGAACGATCGGGACGCAGCCGCCACGGGTGGCGAATCCGATTCCGCGACGCTCGAGATAGCGGACGACCCCACCGGCCGCGTCCAATCCGAAGGCGGACCCTCCGGTGAGGAGGACTCCGTGCACTTTCTCCACGATGTGCGCGACGCCCAGGGGATCCGTCTCGCGCGTGCCTCCGGCGCCGCCCCTTTGGTCGAAGCCGGCGACGGCGCCCTCTGCCGGACAGAGCACGACCGAACAGCCGGTCAGCGCTACGGGGTCTTCTGCGCTGCCCGCGAGGAACCCAGGCACGTCGGTGATGTCATCGCGCATGGATCGATGGTACGCCGTCGGTGCGGCCAGGACCAGGCACTCCCGGGTCCAGGAAACGCGCGGCGACGCGCCGCTTCTTGGTGCTGCGTGCGACACTGTCGGGCGTGCCCCTCGCCCTTCCCGGACAGGCCGGCATTGCCAGCTCGGAAGCCTCGTCCTAAGCTCGCCGTCGAGGTGAGGTCCGCGGACCGCGGCGGCGGCGCGATCCGGATCCCACGCCGACACACGCCGAGGAGTCTCCGTTCCTTTTGGGGTTCGTTTCCAGCACTCGATCCTGTTCGATCGCCGGGTGGCGCGTGGCGCGCGTCGTCTCATCGGTGGGAGCGGTCCTACTCGCCGTGCTCGGGGCGGCGCCAGTGTCCGCCCAGCCGGTTTCTGCTCGGTTATCCGGCGCTCCGCCGATCGCTCCGCTCGAACCGACCCTCTCCGATTCGTCCACGGTGCCACCGGCGGAACCCGCGTATCCGCTCGGTCGTCCCCGCATCGGATTGGTGCTCTCGGGCGGGGGGGCGCGCGGAATCGCCCACATCGGAGTGCTGCGCGCCCTGGAAGAAGGTGGTATCCCGATCGATGCGATCGCCGGCAACTCGATGGGCGCGGTGGTGGGAGGACTCTACGCGGCCGGTGTCGGCGTCGACAGTCTGGAAGCTCTGGCGCGGCGTCCGGATCTCTTCGTCGCTCCCAACTCCTACGGCAACCTCAGCGTCTTCCAGAAGCGGCGGATCCAGACGCCCACCGTGGGTCTCTACTTCGACGGTCTGGAATATCGATTGCCGCGGGCGCTCATCAATGACTTCAACGTGAACTGGATGCTCGTTGCGCACACTGCCCGCGCGAATCTCTCCTCGGGTGGAGACTTCGACCGGTTGCCGATTCCGTTCCGAGCCGTCGCGCTCGATCTCCGATCCGGGGATACCGTGGTGCTGCGCCACGGCGACCTCGCCCGCGCCATCCGCTCGAGCATGTCGGTGCCGGTGAGCTTTCCACCGATCCGAGGAGACAACCAGCTCCTGGTCGATGCCGGTACCCGCAACAACATGCCGATCGACCTGGCCCGCGACGAGCTGCATGCCGACAAGATCATCGCGGTGAACTGTGCGCTTCCCTGGGATGCCGGACGCGAAGGGGCGGACGTGACCGAGGTCGCGCTGCGGCTGGTCCACATCCTCTCGCAGCGTGTCGATTCCACGCGCATCGGCGGTTGGGACGTCTGGATCGAACCGGATCTGGGCGACACGCGAACCTTCGACTTCGATCGGCGCGACGAGCTGATTCGCGCCGGCTACGAACTGACGCGCGCGATGATGCCGCGGATCCGCCGCCAGCTCGGGCTGGACCCGGCAGAGCCTCCCCATCCCCTGACCCCGACGCGGCAGCGCGAGGCGGGTCTGGTCGATCTCGACCGACTCCGCGTCGAACGGATCGACCTCAGCGGGCGCCGCATGTCGTACTCGTGGGTGCCGCGGGACGAGCTGGGAGTGGAGCCGGGAGACTCCTTTTCGCTCGACCGCATCGAACGGGGGCTGCGCCGGCTCTACGCTACCTACCTCTACGACACGGTCTGGCCGAGCTTTCGCCTGGGGGACCACGGCGAGGTCGTGATCGATCTCCAGCTGGAGGAGCGGGATCTCACCTATGTCTCGATGCACCTGCTCTACGACAACGGCCGGAACATGAACACCAGCCTGGAAGTGGCCAGACGGAACCTCCTGCGCCTCGGAGAAGCGCTCTATCTCAAGACCTACCTCGGCAATTTCGTGTCCGGCGTCGAGGGGGGCATGCGGTCCAGCCACGTGCGCGGGCTCCCGCTCGCGCTCGATGTCGTGGCCTCGGTTCGGGACTTCGACTACCGGCGCAACGTCCGGGGCGAGCTCGATCGGCAGGAGGTCAAGCTCGAGCTCAGCACCGGTCTCCTGGTTGGACGGCAGGCGCTGCTCCTCTTCGGAGCGCGGACCTGGCGCGATCGCGGGCGGGGCGCCGGGGAGGTGCCGGACTGGGCCGCGACGGATCGGACGGGATTCGTGACCGCGATGATCGATGGCACCGACCAGCGGGAGCTACCTTCCCGGGGGACCTTCCTGCGGGCCGACTACGAGTTCTACTTCGAAGCGGACCTGGAGTCCCGTCACCATTCGATTTCGGGAGAAACCAGCGTCAGTCTCCCACTCGGTCGCGTGTCGATCACCCCGCACGGATCGGGGGCCTGGGTGAGCCGGGAGGAGATCCCGTTTCGCAACTGGTCCCGGCTGGATCTCACCCGCGCGACCTGGGGACGGTTCGAGAAGAAGCTCTACGCTCCCTTCGTCGCCGCGGGCGCCGTGGACTTGAGCTGGCGGGGGCCGTATCAGATCGTGCTCTGGTCGAGCGGAATCGCCGGCGTGCGCGCCGGTTCGTTCGAGGATCTGCGCGAGGCCCGGCCCGATCGCGGAGTCGAAGGGGGCCTGCTGCAGCGCAGTCCGATCGGTCCCATCTTCATCGGGGTCGCGGCGGAGCTGCACCGCAACCCCTTCTACTTCATCCAGGTCGGACACGATCTCATTCCGTGAGAGTCCGCCGGCGTCCGCGCCCCTTCCGGCCGAACGAACCGCGAACAGCTCATCCATCAACCGGGCGCGCGGTCGGTCAGGCCGCGAACCCCGCGTCTCCACGGGAGCCGCTCACACCCACTCCAGATGACTCCGAACCTCGGTGCCTTCCAGCTCTACGACCTGGAGTCCGGGGCGCGGACCGATGACGACCGGCCCGGCGCGGCCGTCCGAGAAGCCGTAACAGGTCGAAGGCGCGCTCGTGCAGACGAGCCTTCCCGCCGAGAGCGTCATCGGCAGGTGGACGTGTCCGAAGAAGACCCGGCGGACGTTGCCCTCGCGCAGCGCGGCGATCAGCGTGGGACCGTTTTCGATCCGGTGCGGATCGAGCCACCCGATTCCGCAGGGTACGGGGGGATGGTGCACGAAGACGATCGTCGGCGGGGCAGGCCGGATCGCACAACGCTCGGCGATCCACGCCATCTGCGCTTCGTCGATCCGCCCGGACACTTCCCCGGGGATCTGGGAGTCGAGGGCGAGGAAGCGCCACCCGGCGTGTGCGAACTCGTAGTAGTACGGATCGGAGCGCGTTTCCCGTGGCTGTTCCGCAAGCCTCCCCGGACCCGGGGCTCCGAGCTCCGCCCGGAGCGCCGCCCGCACGTCGTGGTTTCCGGCCAGCACGTACACCGGACCGGGCAGGGGAGAGAGCAGCGCGCGCAGCACCGCGTAGGAGCTCGCCCGATCGTCGCCGATCAGATCCCCGGTCACGACGACGAAGTCGACCGAGGGGCGCTCGGCGATGCGTCGGACGACCTGCCGCAGCGTTTCGTTCGGATCGACACCGTGTGGCGGGTTCGACGGATCGGTCAGGACGTGCGTGTCGGAGATCTGGACGAAGCGGGCGATCGACATGGTCGCGGGAGTCTACCAGGTCATCCCGGAACCCGCGAATCGGGGGTGCCTGGGCTCGAGGGGGCGGCTAGAATCCGGCGCATGGTTCTTCCGAGCTACGAAGATGCTCACCTCGTCGTCGCCGGGATCCGCGTGCTCGCGCACAAGGAAAGCAAGCCGCCGACGCCGGAGGAGGTGGCCTCCCTCGTCGGGCTGAGCGAGGAAAAGGTGCACGTCCTGGTGCACGAGCTGAGCGAGCTGCACGTCATCCGCGTGGTCAAGACTCCCTTCACGGTGCATCTGGACATCATCGATCCGCGTCCGCTGGAAGAGCTGCCGCGGGGAGACCAAGGGCCGGCCATGCAGCAGGAGCTCGCCGACTTCGGCGAAAAGAGCCGGGAGAAGAAGGCGGAGATGGATCGGATGTTCCGCGGGGGCGAGGCGGAGCGGCGCCGCAAGGATCGGGTCGCGAAGCTGGAGGAACAGTTCAAGACCTTCAAGCCCAAACGCGGCGATCTCGAGAACATGTTCGGCTCCTCCGGCGAAGCCGACGAGGAGGATTGACTCGGTTGGCGGCTCCGGTTCTCCGGCGGACGGTGTGTCCGCTCGATTGTTGGGACGCCTGCCGCATCGTGGCGACCGTCTCCGGAGACCGCGTGCTGCGTCTGGACGGAGATCCCACCGATCCCGTCGCCCGCGGCAAGCTCTGTAGCCGCACCTATCGCTATCCGGAACGCGCCACCAGCAGCGAACGCATCCTCCATCCGATGCGCAGGACCACCGAGGGATGGAAGCAGGCTTCCTGGGACGAGGCGTTCGAAGAGATCGGCGGACGTCTGCTCGACCTGCGAGGTCGCGGGCGCACGGCCTCGGTGCTGCACGTGCAGTCGGCGGGCAGCATGGGGATTCTCAAGGAGCTCTCCCATCGCTTCTGGAACCTTTACGGCGGCGTCACGGTCGCCGAAGGCGATTTCTGCCTGGGTGCGGGCAAGGCCGCGTTGACGCGCCAGCTCGGGGACTACCGGGCGCACGACTGGGACGATCTCGTCCACGCGCGGCTCGTCCTGCTCTGGGGGCGCGACCCCTTCGGCTCCGGTCCGCATCGACTGCGCTCTCTGAAGGCCGCCAAGGACGCGGGCGCGCGGATCGTCTCGATCAATCCGCTCCTGCTCACGCGGTCGTCGCTGCTCGACGAAACCGTGCGGTTGCGTCCCGGCGGTGACGGTTGGTTGGCACTGGGAATGGCGCGCGTCCTGCTGGATCGGGACCTTTTCGCGGCCGGTTTTCTCCGGCACACGGACGGGTTCGAGGCGTTTTCCTCCGCTGTCCGTTCGGTGGCGTGGGAGGACATCGCGCACGGCAGCGGCGTCGGTGCCGGGGAGATCGAGCGACTCGCCACGGCCTACGCGGCGGCCGATCCTGCGGCGATCGTTCTCGGAACGGGTCCCATCCGCTATCGCGGGGGTGTGGAGGCCGCGTCCTGGATCACCGCGTTGCCGGCGCTCACCGGCTACTACGGCCGTTCCGGCGGTGGATTGACCTACACGGTGCGTCATCAGCGCGATACCGCCGTCCCGCGGTGGGTCGGGGCTCCCGGTTCGGGGCGCCGCACGGTGAGCGCGGGGGTGTGGGCGACGCAGATCGCAACGCTCGATCCACCGATCGAGCTCCTGTGGGTCAACGGTGCGAACCCGGTCGCGATGCTTCCGGACGGGGATCGCATCGTGCGCGCGATGGCGGGCATCGCGTGCAAGGTCGTCGTGGACTTCCATTGGACCGATACCGCCCGCCACGCGGACTGGGTGCTCCCGCATCCGTCCTTTCTCGAGGAGGAGGGGTTGGTCACCTCCTGGGGGCACCACGGTCTCGCTTATCAGCGGGCCGTCGTGCCGGTGCGGGGCGAGGCGCGCACCGATCTCGAGATCTTCCAGGGCATGGCCGAGCGTCTGGGGTTCGGGCCCGAGATGGCGGGAACGCCGGAGGAGTGGTCCCGTCGACTGGCCGGCGAACGACTGATCGACGCGGAGTGGGAGACGCTCCATCGCGAGACCGGACCGCCGGTTTCCGAAGGCAGCGCTCCTCTCCCGTCGACACCGGGCGCTGCTGTCCCGTCGACACCGGGAACCGCCGTGCCGGCGACACCGGAAACGGCAGGCCCGGCGATCGAGCGCGGACGATCCGGCTCGGACGCTCCGGAAGGACCGCCTCTGCGGCGGGTCCGGAGCCGTGTGCACGAATCGGTTCCGTTCGTGGGTGGCACCTTCGCGACGCCGGATGCACGCTATCGTTTTCCCGCCGATTTGCCGGATCCCTCGGATCTTCCGTGCACGTCGGCGGAGTTCCCCCATCTGCTGCTCACGCCCAAGAGCCGCGAGCATCATCTTTCGCAGATCCTGGACGCACGGCAACCGATGTTCCTGCGCGGATCGATGGGCACTGCGGTCGCCGCGGGGCTGGGCCGCAAGGAATCGATGGTCGAGATCGAATCCGCACACGGTCATCTCCAGGCGTGGCTGCGGGAAGATCCGGAGCTCCCGGAGAACGTCGTCACGCTGCCCCCGGGTGGAACGGTCCAGCGGCGGAGCGCGGTCAATCTCCTGATCGGTCCCGACACCGCGTCCGACGGGATCACGCCGGCGTACTTCGACTGCCCCGTGCGCGTCCGCGTGTCCTCCGGAGCGCCCGCGCCGCTTCCGGGTTCGCACAACGGGACGGCATCGCCTGCCGGAGGCACGTCGCCGAACGGGGATGCCTCGTGAAGCGCTCGAGCTCCGTCCTGCTGCTCCTGGTCCTGCTCCTCGCCGCGGGTCGTTTCCTTCCGGGGCCTCGCTTCTGGGGCATCAATCACCTCGCCTATCTTCCACTCCCGATCTTCCTCGGTTGGCTGGTCTGCGCCACGGTGCTGTTGTTGCCGCCGATCCAGTCGCTGCTTGCCGAGCAGCTGCGCACGCGCCTTCCGGGCATCTTCCGGACCCCGCTCGGGGGACTTGGTCTCACCGTGCTCGCGACCGGCTTGTTCGCGCTCTTCCGGGAGCGATCGTTCTTCATGGGCGATGGCTATCTCGTGGGAGAGCTCGTCGAACGTGGGATGAAGTTCCGCGCCTTCGACAACATGGACTATCAGCTCCACTACCAGATCTATCGCGCTCTGCACGGGCAGGCGTCGTCGTTCACGGTCTATCGCGTGGGCTCCGTGCTCGCGGGCGCGCTGGGAACGTTCCTGCTCTGGTGGCTGGTCCGCAAGCTCCCCTGGGAGGGCTGGCGACGGGTCCTCGTCCTCGGGTTCTTCCTGCTGACCGGTCCGGTGGCGATGTTCCACGGCTATGTCGAGAGCTACAGCTGGCTCTTCCTCTTCCTCAGCGGCTTCCTCGTCGCGGGAGTGCTCGTGCTCGAGGGAGTGGTGGGCATCTGGCTTCCATCCGCGCTCTTCGGGGCCGCGCTGTTCTTCCATCTGACGGCCGTGTTCAGCGGTCCCGCGCTTCTCTACCTGGCGTTGTGTGCACCGGTGCGGCCGTCCTGGCGACGCTGGGTCGATGTCACGGTGCCCGCGCTGATCCTGTTCCTGATCTCCGTCATTCTGCACCTGGCGGCGGGATACAACTCCGCATGGTTCCGCAGGGAGTTCCTGGAGAGCCAGAACGCGCGGTCGCTCTGGGTTCCACTCCTCGGCTCCCGGGGCCTCTTCTCGCTCTACCACTGGAAGGATCTGGCCAATCTGCTCCTGATCACCGTGCCGGGGGCCGTCGCGGTGGTCGTCCTGCGGTTGCAGGCATTGCGTTCCCGAGCGGTCGATCGGCGGGTCCAGTTCCTCCTCGTGCAGATCGCGTCCATCGTCTTCTTCGCGGTGGGACTGGACAAGAAGCTCGGCGGCGCGCGGGACTGGGACCTCCTGGCGGCGCACTCGCTGGGTGTCGGGTTGTTGGCGGCGCTCTGGATCGCCCCCTTTCCGGAGCGGCCCGAGCCGGGGAAGCCTCGCACTGCGAACGCGCCGGACGGGAGCGCCGACTCCGGTGCGGTCCGGTCGGCCGCGCTGGCGCTGACGGTATCGTTTCTGGTCGCCGCGCCCTGGATCTCCGTGCTCCATCTCGAACGCGCGTCGATCGCCCGCTTCGTCGATGTCGCCGCGGACTTCCCCGACTTCGCGCGCGCGTATGCCTACGAGGAGGTCGGGAAGTACTACCGCAAGGCCGAGGACTACGATCGGGCGGAGGTCATGTACCGGCGTTGCGTCGAGACCTATCCGGGGAATCCGCGCTTCCACGTCCTGCTCGGTTCGATCTTCATGATCCAGGCATCGCGGACGGACGACGACGAACGGGAGACGCACCTACTCGATCAGGCGGAGGCGGAGTACCGCCAAGCGCTCCAGTCGATGCCCGACAATCCGCTCGCGCTCGGAAACCTGGCCCAGGCCCTGGCCTCGCGCGGGAAGCTCGACGAGGCGCTGCCGATCTACGAGAAGCTGGTGGTCGTGGATCCCGGCAAGGACGTCAACTGGATCGGGCTCGGAAACGTGCGCCTCCAGATCGGGGATCCGACCGGCGCCGTCGCGGCCTACGGAGCGGCGCTCCAGCGCAACCCAGCGGCGCCCGTGAAGGATGTCCTGGGAGCGGCGCTCCTGGGAAGTGGGCGGTTCCCGGAGGCGGCGGCGGCGTTCTCGGAGTGTCTTCGGGCCGGCAACCGCGATCCCCGGGTGCTCTTCGGCCTGGCTTCCGCTCGGGTCGGGGAGGCCGAGCAGACCCGTCGGGAGGGGAAGGTTCCCGATGCCCGGGGGCTCTACGAGGCCGAGACTGTTCTCCGGGAGCTCCTCCAGAAGGACCCGCAGAGCCAGCCCGCCCGGGATCTGTTGGGGCGCCTCCAGCAGCTCAAGGCGGGCGTTCCGGGATCCTGACCGCGCCACGATGTCCGTGCTCGTGGCCGATGGCCGGGGGCGCGACGCGCCGCCATTTTCACCCCGACTCGGAACGAAACTCTGGCATCATACGTAGCAGTTCGCGGTCCCGATCCCGGTCCTCGAAGACCCTTCCGGGCCGAAGCGCCGGCTCATTTCCGAGTGCGGCGCGTGCAGGGAACACCGCGTCAGGAGGAATTGGACCGTGATGTTCTTCGATCCGATGTATCTGCTGATCGTAGGACCGGCCATCGTGCTTTCCATGATCACCCAGTTTTGGGTGCAGAGCGCCTTCAAGAAGTTCTCCCGGGTTCCGGTCGCGGCCGGGCTCTCCGGCGCGGAAGTCGCCGAGCGGATCGTGGCCCAGGCCGGACTCGGGGTCCGGGTGGAGCGCGTCCAGGGGTTTCTGAGCGACCACTACGACCCGACGCACCGGGTGCTCCGGCTCTCGCCCAACGTCTTCGACCGTCGCTCGATCTCGTCGGTGGGGGTCGCGGCCCACGACGCCGGACACGCGCTCCAGCACGCCAAGAACTATCTTCCGTTGCAATGGCGGTCGGCCCTCGTGCCGATCACCAAGGTGGGGACGACCCTGGCCTGGCCCCTGTTGCTGATCGGGTTCCTGCTCGGTTCGCTCGGGTTGGTGAAGGTGGGAATCATCTTCTTTTCCGCGGCAGTGCTCTTCCAGGTCGTGACTCTGCCGGTGGAGTTCGACGCCTCGCGGCGCGCCGTGGCGGTCATCCAGCAGATGGGGCTGGTCACCACCACCGAGGTCGCGGGGGTCAAGAAGGTCCTCACCGCCGCCGCGATGACCTACGTCGCGGCCGCGGCTGCGTCCATCGCCCAGCTGCTCTACTTCCTGATGCGCGCCGGGCTCCTGGGCGGACGGAGAGACTGAGACCGCAAGACATGGCTTCGTTCGTGAGGCCGATCGGCCGGGTCCCGTAAGGATCCGAACCCTGGATTGAGGAGAACGGAATGGGTGCTCTGCAAGCTGTGCTGGCCTTCATCATCGTGATCGGGGTCGTGGTCGTGGTCCACGAGCTCGGTCACTTCCTGGCGGCCCGCGCGGTCGGCATCCGGGTGGAACGTTTCTCGATCGGGTATCCGCCCCGTCTCTTCGGCAAGAAGGTCGGCGACACCGACTACTGCATCTCCGCGCTTCCTCTGGGCGGCTACGTCAAGATGGCCGGGATGATCGACGAGTCGATGGAAAACCCCGAGAAGATCACGGGCGCTCCCGACGAGTTCATGTCGAAGAGCTTCCTCCAGAAGGCGCTCGTCATCTGTGCCGGCGTGATCATGAACTTCCTCCTCGCCTGGGTCATCTACACCGGCGTCACCCTCAATCAGGGCATCGCCGAGACCGGCGAGCCGCGCATCGATGCGGTGCAGGAAGACGGACCGGCGGCCACGGCCGGGCTCCAGTCGGGCGACCTCGTCCTGGAGGTCGACGGTAAGCCGATGGCGACCTGGGACGAGCTCAGCGAAGTGGTGCATGCGAGCGCGGAAAAGCCGCTGCAGATCGTTTGGGATCACGAGGGGGAGCGGAAGTCCGCCACCGTCACTCCCGAGAAACAGAAGGTCCCGATCGACGGGGACATCAAGGAAGTGGGACTGATCGGGATCTCGCCGCAGGTGACGATCCGTCCTGCGGGGTTCGGCGAGTCGGTCCAGAACGGAATGATCCAGGTCCAGCGTGGGCTCGGGCTCGGCTTGGCCACGATCAAGGCTCTCGTCAAGCGGGAAGCGGGGGTCAAAGATCTCGGTGGCCCGGTCCTGATCGCGAAGTGGTCGGCCGACAGTGCGAAGGGCGGACCGGTCGCGCTGCTGGTGTTCATCGCGTTCATCAGCATCAACATCGGTTTCCTCAACATCCTGCCCATCCCGGTGCTCGACGGTGGGCACCTGGTGCTCGTCACCCTGGAAGCGGTGGCGCGACGCCCCATCCCGACCAAGGTGAAGATCGGAATTCAGCAGTTCGGAATGATCGGGCTGCTCGTGCTCATGGCGGTGATTCTCTTCAACGACATGGGCCGTGTCGGGTTCTGGTCCAAGATCTCCAATCTGTTCTAGGACGGGGACGTGCCACGGAACTTGCGGTTTCCTCCCCGCGTCGCACTGGCGAATCTGCCCACCCGCATCCAACCGTTGGAGCGGCTGAGCGCCGAGCTCGGCGGCATCCGGCTCTTCGCGAAACGCGACGACGAGACCGGGACCGATCTTTCCGGCAATAAGGTCCGCAAGCTGGAATTCCTGCTCGCTGAAGCGCAGCGTGAGGATGCCGATCTCATCCTCACCTGCGGCGGCATCCAATCGAATCACTGTCGGGCGACCGCGCTCGCGGCGCGGCGACTGGGGATGGACAGCCTGCTCTTCCTGCGTGGAGAGGAACCGGCGTCCCGCGACGGAAACCTCTTCCTGGACTCCCTGATCGGAGCGGAGATCCGCTTCATCACGCCCGAGGTCTATGCCGACCGCCGTCGCGTGCTCGCCGTCGAGGCGGAGCGGCAGCGAGCGGCGGGACGTCGCCCCTACGTCATCCCCGAAGGCGGGTCGAACGCTCTGGGCAGCCTCGGATACGTCGCGATGTTGACCGAGCTGTGGCAGCAGGGGCTTCCGACTCCGGACCGGCCCGCCGGTCCCAGCGGCAGGGCTGCCGTGGATGCCGAAGTCGAGGTGCCGCCGTTTCCGTGGCAGCACATCGTCTGCGCAGTCGGTTCCGGGGGGACGCTGGCCGGTCTCGTCTGTGGGGCCCG
>JAGQHR010000448.1 GCA_020431745.1 Candidatus Eiseniibacteriota bacterium | reverse complement strand
GGGGACCAGGGTGGGCGAGTACGCTTTCATCGCACCAGCTTCTCCAATCTCGGCGGCGTGCTGCGCGCCGAAGGATTGGTCGGTTGCGACGGCATCCTCGCTGATCTCGGTCTCAACACCTTCACCCTCGATCGTCCCGAGTCCGGCCAGTCGTACTTACACGACGTGCCGCTCGATATGGCGGTCGACCCCGACGTTCCGTTCAACGCCGCGGAGTATCTCGCCCGTGTCCGGGAATCGGACCTCGACGAGGTCTTTCGACGCTTCGGTGATCTCCGGCGCGCCCGGCTCTACGCGCGTCGCATCGTCGAGGCGCGCGAGCGCGCGCCCTTACGCACCACCTTCGATCTGGTGCGCGCGGTCCGCGGCCCCGAGCCGCCGCTGCCGCCGGCGGAGCTCTCGCGCATCTACCAGTCGATCCGCGTCGTGGTGCTCCAGGAGTTCGCGCGTCTCGAGCAGTTCCTGGACGGACTGCCCGATTGGGTCGCACCGGGGGGAAGGGTCGCCATCATCAGCTATGCATCGCACGAGGATCGGATCGTGAAGTCGAAGTTGCACGGAGCAAAGGGGCCAACCGCCGCTTTCCAGTCCCTCACGAAGAAGCCGATCGTGCCGGGGACCGCGGAAGTGGCGCGCAATCGACGCGCGCGAAGCGCCAAGCTGCGCGTGTTCGAGAGAAAGGGAGCGTGATGACGCAGAACGTGGGCGTTCGGCCTTCGGCCGCCGGTTTCGAAACGGACCGTGTTCGTCGGGATTGGATCGGGTTGGGCGTCGTGCTTGCGTTGTTCCTTTTCGTCGGAGGGCTCGGCCGCATCTGGCTCAGCGTGGCGGTGGCCGATCACGGCAGCCAGGTCCACCAGCTCGAGCAGCGGATCGAGACGCTCCGGGTCGACCTTTCCATCGCGACGGACGAGCTCGCGCGCCGACGCGCCTACGCCGACATCGCGGAGTCCGCGGCCGCCATCGGATTCGAACGCGTGGAGCAGGCCCACTGGGTCCCGCTGCGGGAAGAGGCTCCGGCTCCCGCGGGCGTCTTCGATCAGCTCGCCACCGATCTGCGTCGTGGCTCGCAGCTGATCCTCACCGAGGCTTTGGCCGGCGAGCGGTCATGGGAGCCGGGGCGTGCGGATCGCCGCTAGGCATTGGTTGCTCCTGGGCGCGATCGGGCTCGTCTGGTCCGTTCTGCTCGGGCGTGCCTTCCAGGTTCAGGTCCTGCAGCATGCCCATTGGGAAGAAGCGGCCCGGGAGCGCCAGGGACAGATCCGCCCGCTGCCGGCGGCGCGCGGCGAGATTCTCTCCGCCGACGGCGTGCGCCTCGCTCACTCGGTCTCGAACCACTCGCTGGCCGTCGACCCCGCTCTCGTCCGGGACGCGCATGCGCTCGCGCTCGCCCTGGAGGAGGCCGGGGTCGTCGACGCCGCATCCTTCGAGGACCGTCTCCGCGAACACGAGGGACGCCGTTTCCTCTGGGTGACGCGGGACGTGGTTCCCGAGCTCGTTCTGCAGGATCTGAGTGCCCGGTTTCCCGAGCTCGTGATGCGTCTGGAGGAGAAGCGCCTCTATCCCGGAGGCCAGGCGGGCGGCTCCTTGATCGGGGTCGTGAACTCCGAAGGACATGCTCTGGGCGGGCTCGAGCACGAGTTCGACGCCCAACTGGCCGGGACCGACGGCTCCATCCTCGAAGTGTCCGACCGCACCGGGAAGCGCTTCCAAGGTCTCGAGCAGCAGCTTCTGAGTGAGCCGCAGGCGGGCCACTCGATCCAGCTCTCGCTGCAGTCGCGCATCCAGGAGATCGCGGCCGACGCGCTCGGACGCGCCCTGGCGGAGCAGCGCGCGACCAGCGCCTTCGTGATCGTGACGCGCCCGCAAACCGGCGAGATCCTGGCCCTCGTTTCGTTGCCGGGGGTCGATCCGCTGGACGCGTCGACCTGGACCGACGGCAGCCTCAGTCTGCGTCCGGTCGTCGATCAGTTCGAGCCGGGATCGATCTACAAGATCGTCGCGTTCGCGGCCGCCCTCGAGGCGGGTCGGCTCTCGCCCGACGAAATCATCGATTGCCTGGGCGGAGAGCGTCCGATGCCGGGCGGTCCACCCATTCGCGATCACGAACCGTACGAGCTGCTCACCGCCGCCGAGGTGATGCAGCACTCGTCGAACATCGGAACGGGGATCATCGCGGAACGAGTAGGAGCGGAGGGGTTCCATCGCATGGAACGCTCTTTCGGGTTCGGTCTCCCCTCGGGAGTGGAGCTCCCTGGGGAAGGACGGGGAAGGATCCCCGACCCCTCCGCGTTCTCTGGTCGATCGCTGGTCACGATGGCGTTCGGACAGGAGCTCTCGGCCACCGGGATGCAGCTCGCGATGGCGTACGGCGCGATCGCGAACGGCGGAAACCTCATGCGACCCTGGCTCATTCAGGAGATCCGCGGAGCGGATGGATCGCTCCTGGAGTCGCGCGGTCCGGAGGTGGTCCGTCGCGTCCTGCGTCCCGAGACGGCGCACACGATGCGCCGGCTCCTGCGCGGAGTCGTCGAGGACGGCACCGCGCTCAAGGCGGAGATCGAAGGATATGAACCGGCTGGGAAGACCGGAACTGCACAAAAGTACATTCCGGAATTGGGGCGATACAGCAAGGAACGCTACGTCGCCTCATTCATCGGGTTTGCCCCTTGGGAGGACCCGGAAGTGCTGTGTGCGGTCGTGCTCGATGAGCCGCGCGGCGACATCTATGGAGGGAACGTCGCCGCTCCGGTCTTCCGTGAAATCGTCTCCGGGGTGCGGAATCTTCTCCGCGAACCGGAGATCGCGCAGATGCGGAGTCCCGCTCATCATCCGGAGACCCAACGTCAGGTTCCGGAGGTCATGGGTCTCTCGGCCGCCGTCGCCCGTCGGGTCGTGCAGGAGAACGGATTCCTGCCGCGCTTCGAGGGGAGCGGGGCCTGGGTGACCGCGCTGCGTCCGGAAGCGGGACGCGAGCTGCCGCCCGGGGGAGTCGTCACCATGGTGCTTTCGGGCGACGACGGCGCCGTCATGCCCGCGCTCGCGGGATTGCCCCTGCGCGATGCGCTCCTGCGTGTGGACTCCGTCGGTGGAGTCGCGCACGTCAGCGGTGCGGGATGGGTGATTGGACAGCGGCCGGCCCCGGGATCCACCATCGAGGCGGGGGAAGCGTGCTGGCTCGAGCTGGGAGCGGACTCCAGTCGGGCCTGGAAGGAGTTCCAGGAAATTGCGAGGCGCGCCTCTGGACAGCTTGCTGCGCGAGCTCTCCCCGGTGAACCCGCGTCCGAAAACGATCATGCCCGCCGGCGACACGACGATCACCGGCGTGCACCACGATAGTCGGCGCGTCACACCCGGGGGAATCTTCGTGTGCGTTTCCGGATTGCATCGGGACGGGCACGAGTTCGCGTCGCGTGCGCGTGAGGCGGGAGCCGCCGTCGTCGTCGGGGAGCGCGAAGCCGTTCCCAACGTCCATCCCTATCTACAGGTCGACGACAGCCGGAAGGCGCTTGGACTCCTCGCGGCCGCGTGGCACGGACATCCCTCGCGTCAGCTCACCGTCGTCGGCGTGACCGGCACCAATGGGAAGAGCAGCGTGACGTGGATGGTCGAATCGGTCTGTCGGGCGGCGGGACGCGACGCGGCGGTGATGGGCACGCTGGGCGTGGGGCGCACGGGCGCGCTCCGGCCGCAACCCTTCACGACTCCGGAAGCGACGGAGTTCCAGGGGGAGCTCGCGGCGCTGCGAGATGCGGGCGTCGAAGTGGTCGCGGTCGAGGTTTCCTCGCACGGGCTCGAGCTGCGCCGCACCTACGGCACCCGGTTTCCGATCGTGGTCTTCACGAACCTGAGCCAGGATCACCTCGACTTCCACCAGGACATGACCAAGTACGCGGCGGCCAAGAATCGACTCTTCCGGGAGGACGAGCGTGGTGGCGGTGGACCCTCCGTCGCGGTGGTGAACGCGGACGATCCGCATCTCGCGGCCATCCTGCGGGGATCGCGGGACCGGCTTCTGCGTTACGG
>JAGQHR010000447.1 GCA_020431745.1 Candidatus Eiseniibacteriota bacterium | reverse complement strand
GGCCGCCGGCGAGGTGCGCTGCCGCGTGAGCCTGCGGGCGACGCCCGCCGAGGTGGAAGCCCCCCTCCGTGCGCTCGATGGCGTCGTGGGACTGAAGGCCCTCGAGCCGATCAAGGAACGGACCTGCCGTTACGAGATTCACGCCCGCAACAACATGGACATCGAGGACACGGTCTTTGCCCTGGCAGTGAGCCAGCGCTGGACGCTGACCGAGCTCCACACGGAGACGCGCAGCCTCGAACAGGTCTTCACCCAGCTCACGCTCGGCGAGCGCCAGGCGCTCGACCCGGGCCGTCCCGCGCAAACGCAACCGCATGACGAGGTGGTGGTATGAGCACGGTCGTCAGCATCGCTCGCAAGGAGTTCCGGTCGTACTTCCAGTCGGCCATCGCCTACATCTTCATCACGCTGTTCCTGGTCCTCTCCGGATGGATCTTCTTCAGCTCGTTCTTCGTCATGAACCAGGCCACCCTGCGCGACTTCTTCGACCTCGTGCCCCTGGTCTTCCTCTTCTTCATCCCCGCAGTGACGATGCGGATGTGGGCGGAGGAGCAGAAGCTGGGGACCGCGGAGATCCTCCTGACGTTCCCGGTGCGCGACCGGGACGTCGTCCTCGGAAAGTTCTTCGCCTCGTTCGTCTTCGTCGGACTGGCGGTCCTCCTGACCTTTCCGCTCGCAATCACGGCCATCGCCCTGGGAGATCCCGACAACGGCGCCATGATCGGCGGGTATCTGGGATGTCTGCTCCTGGGCGGGGCTTACATCGCGATCGGACTCTGGGTCAGCTCCATGACCCAGAATCAGATCGTCGCCTTCCTGATCAGTCTCATCCTCTGCTTTCTGCTCTACATCGCCGGCTCGCAGCTCGTGCTGGGGAGCGTTCCGCACTGGCTGGTTCCGTTCTTCGCGAACCTCAGCCTGGGCTACCACTTCGATTCGATCACCCGAGGCGTGATCGACTCGCGGGACATCCTCTACTACGTCTCGATCATCGCGTTCTTCCTTTTCCTGAACGCCCAGGTCATCCAGTCGAGACGCTGGAGCTGAGAACCGTGCGTCGCCCTGACGAAGCAGAACCCGGAAGCAGCGGTGCCCGGCTCCCCCGGTGGAAGCAGGCACCCGAGAAGTCTCCGCTCCGCGCCCTTTCCACAGCGGGGCGGACGAGCCGACGAGGAGCAATCGAACGATGACGGATGCGAAGACCAACAAGGTCAAGTACGGAATCAACTCCGGAGTCCTGGTCCTGACCGTGGCCGGCATCCTGGTCGCGGCCAACGTGATCGGAACCCGGCTGTTCGCCCGGATGGATCTCACCGACTCGAAGGAGTTCACGATCTCGGACGCCACCAAGAACGTCCTGGGAAACCTCGACGACGTAGTGCTCGCGAAGGTCTACTTCAGCAAGAACCTGCCCGACCAGCTCGCCACCCTGGAGCGGAACGTCCGCGATCAGCTACGGGAGTACGAGATCTACGGCAAGGGCAATCTCCAGATCCAGTTCATCAATCCGGACGAGGACGAGGAGATCAAGAACCAGGCGATCGCCATGGGCGTGCCGCAAATCCAGATGAACGTCCTCGACAAGGATCAGTATCAGATCATCAACGTGTTCATGGGGATCGGTCTGCAGTCGGGCGAAAAGACCGACGCGCTGCCGGTCATCGAGGATCTCTCGACCTTCGAATACGATTTCACGGCGGCGATCATCAAGCTGACCAGGAGCAAGGACTACACCGTCGGCGTCCTTCAGGGGTCGGGCGAACGCGATCTCACCACCGAGCTGACCGGCCTCAACCGCTTGCTCGCGGAGCGTTTCACCGTGCGCCCGGTGGATCTGCGGGGCGGGGCCGCCGCGGTTCCGGACGACATCGACGTGCTGCTCGTGCCCGGGCCCAAGAACGTCGTCGATCGGGCGAAGTACGAGCTGGATCAGTACGTGATGCGTGGCGGCAAGGTCATGTTCCTGATCGACGTGATGGCACTCAACGAAGGGATGGGGCTGCAGGCGCTGCCGGCGCGCTCCGGTCTGGAGGACATGCTTACCCACTACGGAGCGGAGATCAGCAACGAACTGGTGCAGGAGTACCCGCGCTACGCTGCCCAGGCGCAGTTCTCACAGGGCTACATCTCGTATCTGGTCCCCTATCCGCTTTGGCCCAAGACGAGCAAGGGGCTCTTCAATCCGGACAATCCGATCACCTCGCGGCTCGAGTCACTGGTGCTCCCCTGGACCGCGCCCGTCGAGCTGACGGTTCCGGGAGACGAGATCGCCAAGCAGGAACGCGCCGACAAAGGCCAGCCCGAGCCCGAGTGGGAAACCCACGGCGTCGAGGGCTCCGTCCTCGTCCGGACGACCGAGCGCGCCTGGACCCAGTCGGGGCGCTTCGACCTCAACCCCCAGGCGGCGGCGGTCAAGAATCCGCCGGAGACGGGCCAGAGCTATCCGCTGGCCGTCGCACTCACCGGGACCTTCCAGAGCTTCTATGACGGCAAGCCGGCACCCTCGAAGCCGGGCGAGGAAGCGGATGGTACGATGGCGGCCGACAGCACGATCGCGGCCAGCCCGCAAACGCAGATGCTGGTGGTGGGAGACTCGAACTTCCTCACCGATCAGTTCCTGCGGATGTTCCCGGACAACTCCCTCTTCGTGCAGAACGCCCTCGACTGGATGACCCTCGGAGAAGATCTGATCGCGATCCGATCCCGGGGGGCGACGGCCCGTCCGCTCAAGGAGATCTCGGCCGGCGCCCGCGACGGCATTCGCTGGATCAACACTCTGGGGATTCCGATCCTGGTCATCCTCTTCGGGTTCATCTGGAACGGGGCCCGCAAGAAGGCTCGGCAACGCCTCGCGGAGCGTTATGCGGCCTGATCGAGGGCGGCACCACGCCGCACCGATCCCGGCACGACCCGACTTCTCCGACACGCAGCAGATCAACCTCGAGCACGGAGGGCTCTGGCGATGAACGCACGTACGACCATCCTATTGGGGGTCATCCTCGTGATTCTCGGCGTGGTGGCCACGCTCACGGAATCGAATCGCAAGAAACAGTGGAAACCGGCCGGGAACAAGCTGTTTCCCGCATACGAAGCCGACCGGGTCGATCAGATCGACATCGACAAGGGCAACTTGCACGTCGCCCTCGCCAAGAAGAACGGCCAGTGGGTGGTCGCGACGGAGAAGGGCATGCCGGCGGACACTTCCCTGGTCAACTCGATCCTCGGAAGCATGCGGGGGCTCTCCAGCGACGATCTGGTCTCGACCAAAGGGGAGAGCCATGCGGCCCTCGAGGTCGACTCCACGGGCGTGAACGTGGACATCAAGGGCGGCGGCCAGGATCTCGCGCACCTCATCGTGGGCAAGCCCGGTCCGGACTACATGAGCACCTACATCCGCCCCACGGGTCAGGACAACGTCTATCGCGTTCCGGTTTACCTGCGAACCCAGGTCGATCGCGGTGATCAAACCTGGCGCAACAAGACCGTCCTCAAGCTCGCGAAGGAGGACCTCGCCTCCTATACGACGCAGGACAGCTCCGGAACCGTCACCGTGGAGCAAACGGACGGCGAGTGGAAGATGACGGCCCCGCGGGAGGGCGCGGTGCGCCAGGATCTCCTGCCGATCCTGCTCCAGAGCCTGACGAACATCACGGCGCGCGACTTCGCAGACTCGATCTCGTCACTCGCCGACGTCGGGCTCGATCCGGCGAAGCGTTCGCTCGAGATCGTGACGACGGCCGGAGCGCACTACAAGATCGACATCGGAGACGAAACCGAGCAGCGGCAGAACTACGTCAAGCGGGAAGGGAACGACACCGTGTTCCTGGTACCGGCCGGGCGCTGGAACACCGTCTTCCGGCCGGCCGACGAGCTAGCGCCCCCCGAAGCACCCGCTCCCGCCGCCGAAACGACGGGCGCCGCCTCCGGGGACTGAGCAAAAGCGAACCGGCCGGCGAGGGTAAAACCCTGCCGGCCGTTCCACCGAAGCCCGGACGGCCCGACTGTCAGTATTGTGTCCGGGTCCTCGGTTG
>JAGQHR010000446.1 GCA_020431745.1 Candidatus Eiseniibacteriota bacterium | reverse complement strand
CGAAGAGCTGGAGCAGAATCAACGCCGGCACGACCCCGAAGCGCCGGCGGGTCCACCCCACCACGAGCGCGGACGCACCGGCGAAGAGCAGCGCGGTGAGCAGTCGACCGGCGGCCTCGCTTCCGCCGGATGCGGCGTAGGTTCCACCCAGCAACGTGAGGTAGCTCGCGGCGTGCTGGAGGATCCAACCGTTCATCTCGTAGCGGGTTCGGTCGGCGTCCGTGAAGTGTCCGCCGACGATCTTCGGCACGACCGAAGGCAGATCGTGGATCAGCCGCGCCAAACCGCGGCCGACCCGATCGTATTCCGCACTGTCGACCTGCACGGGGTAGAGCGTGTCGGGCTTGCTCCAGATGGTCGGCACCGTGACCAGGAGCGCCAACATCGCGGCAACCACCGGGAGGAGCCAAGCGCGCCGAGGAAATGCCATGCCGCGCCCGATCGACGCGGAGTGTGGATGGAGAGAACCCGGGTCCGATTCGTTCACGGCGAAACGGCCGCTACTTCCGGCCGACTCCCCGAGCGATCAGGAAGACGCTCGTGAAGAGCAGCGCGCCCGCGAACGGAACGAGGAGCACTCCCAATCCGGGATCCCCCGCATAGATCACGATCCCGCCGAGGAAGAATCCCGCCGGCAGTAGAATCGAGGCGGCGAGCAAAGCTCGGGAGGCGAGGATCTCCTGGGGCATCGGAGACGTGCGGATCGAAAGGGTGAGGCCGAACGCGATGTTGATCAACGAGAGCAACGTGCCGTGGGCGTGGGCGAGCGTCCACATCAGACGCCGGGTCTCGTTCGCAACGTTGAGGTACATCTCGACCTTGAACCCGTGAAAGGCTTCGAGCACGAGCCCCCCGGTGAGGAACAGCAGAAGCGACCACCAGCCGAACGACAAGTGGCGCCGGGACAACGACGCCGTGGCGCCGTCCCGGCTTGCTTTTTGCGGGGCGTTCCCCGAGCTCCCGTCCCCCTCACCGCGTTTCGCCATCGGAAGAGGGTATCACCGCGGGCTCCCTGACAGGAACCCCGAGACCACCCGCCGCGCTAAGTCGTTTTTTCGAGGTCGGTTCGAAGGCCCCGATCGGTCCCGGACGGACACGGTCTCCTCGCCACCGCCGTCATCCGGGGATCATTCGAGCAGGTAGATCGGACGGTCGTCCCGTTGGCGGAAGAGCTCTCCGTAGAGCTCGGTCGGGCTCACTCCGGTGGAATCGATGACAAGGACCGGAGGCCAGGCACCCTTGCCCAGCGAACGCCAGTGCATCTCTGCCGCCTTCATGGCCAGCGCGGCCGAGCGCTCCAGGTCGGGTTTGGGCGCCATCACGTTGCACTGGAAATCCTCCAATCCCGGCAGCGTGTGGAGCGAGCGGTAGGCGATGAGCCGCACCGCGTCATAGCTGTCGAGAAGGAGCTGCGGCAGAAAGGCCCCGATCCATTCGTCCCCGGAGGTGACGTGAGCCTCCTCCCAGCCGAGGTTCCAGGCCACGAGCGCGCGCTGCGCGGCGTCCCCGGAGAAGAGCCAGATCAGCGACGCCGGAACGGTCGCTTCCTCCCGTGTGAGCGGCGGAGTCTCGCGTCCGTACCAAGTTTGCAGATACTCGGCGGTCCAGGCGTAGGTCTTGTCGAGATGACACTGGTTGCACGCGTTGGGACGTCCCCCCTCGATGCTCTCGGCCACATTGGGGCTCGCGATGGTGTGGCTCCGAATCGCCTTGAGCAGACCGTAGCTTTGATACGGCATGTGGCAGTTCAGGCAATCATCCCCCGGCGTTCCGGGCTTGTGGTGCGAATGTGCGGCGGCCGCCGCCGGATCGGCGTACTTGTCGTGACACAGCGTGCAGGCAGCCGAGCCATTCATTGCCGGTTTGAGCTGATCGTCGGCCCACTCCTTGCGCGGGCGGGGATCGTGGTCCGCCTGGTGCATCTGGTGGCAGGAGAGGCAGGTGATCTCGTGCCCCGCGGGAGCGTTCTTGTAGCACGGAGAAACGGAGATACCGTTGTACTCACGCCCCGCGACCCGCACCACGCCGTCGGGCCAGAACACGCCGGAGAAGATCGTCGGGTACTTGTCGAAATAGCGGCGGACGACCGGATCGTCCAGATTGTCGCTCGTCATCATGACCCGACTCGCGGTCAGGTCCTCGCCGGGTCGATACGTAAAGCCGTCCTGCGACCAATCGCTCCAATCCTCCAGCTCGGTCGTACCGTGGCACTGCCCACACACCTGCAAGGCCAGCTTCGGCGGGAGCTCCGCCGGGTTGACGATCGTGGAGTCGCTCTTGCCCGCCATGCGCAGCTCATAGCGGCGGCGCGGATCGTGGTTGGCCGCCACGTGGGCCGATGCCGGACCGTGGCACGCTTCACACGCGATCCCGAACTCCGCCACCTGGGTGTCGAGCGTGCTCCCGGGAAGATACTGATCGGCCTTGAAGACCGAATGCTCCGCACCCGCCGGACGATCGATCCGCGGCTCTCCCCGAGTGGCGTGACAAACGATGCAGGTGTCGTTCCAACGACCGACTTCCTCGTGGCCCGTCAAGTGCCCCAACACCTGCGGAGCCACCACGAACGCGGCCACGCGCGGGATCCACTCCTGATCTTTGATCAACCACACGAACGGCAGCTGTCCGAGAGTCCGATCCTCGCCGGCCTGGTACCAATACACCTGCATGTGGTGCGATCCGGTAGTGAGGACGATCTTCCGCGTCACTCGCGGAGCCGTGCCCGTAAACCCGTGCTCGCGGCGGTACTGCGGATCGACCATGTCGACGAAGTATTCCTCGCCCACCCGATAGAGGGTGTACGGATCTCCGAAGATCTCGAGGTAGGTTCGATCGAAGTTCCCCAGCACCGACTGCGGCGTCGCGATCCGGGTCATCGTGCTGTGGTAGGAGTCGCTCCACGATGCGTACTGCGACGGGTGACAGGACTGACAGGCATCGGATTTGACGTACCCGTCATCCGGGGTTTCGATGGGACGGCCGGTCACGTCCCGTTCCGGCGGGGGGACCTTGCGCAACGTCACGGCGGCGATGGCGGTCGCCGTCGACGCGGCAATCGCCAGCGAGATCACGACCAGACGAACCGCGGGACGGCGCGCGAGCAACCCCAGCCAGATACAGGCCAAGGAAAGCGCCAGTCCGAGAATGAGTCCCTGCAGAGGCATCGCGGGGGTCCGCCGTTTCGCCGATCCGGCCCGGTCGTCGACGTGGATCCGAGAACCGAAACAGTGTACCACGGCTCTGCGGCGGCCGAGCAGGCCCGATGGCGCGACCCGGCCCGCTCTCCCCAATCTCCGAGCCGGCGGCCGAATGCCGGCGATCTGACGGCGGGGCGACCCCGCCGGGTTCAGTAACCGTGTCCCGGGGCCTTCGTGTCGGTCACTGCAGGATGGGGATGCGGGCGGTCGCGTTGCCCGCGGGCCCCGAGAGTGACAGCAGATATGCTCCGGAGGGCAGACCGAGCGCACGAGTGTTCCATCGGATCTCATGTCGGCCCGCCTCGAACGAGCGATCGGTCAGAACTGCAACTTCCCTTCCCGTGACGTCGAAGAGACCGAGGCGGACCACTCCACCGGTCGGAAGGTCGAAGGACGTTCGGACCGTTCCCCGAGCCGGGACCGGTCCGGAACGCAAGAGGAGCTCGGAGCGGCGGTCGCGCCCTTCGACGCTGGCCGATCCATCGACCCACTGAATCGAACCCATCAATCCATGGTCCCCGATGCCGCCCGAGCCTGGGATCCCCGCGGCGAAGTAGAGCGTGTTCGGATCACCGCCGAGTCCGCCGGTACCGAATGCGAGGCCTTTGAGCCCGGGAATCGTGAGGGGTGCCCCGATCTCATCGCGCAACGTTCCGACGAACGCTCCCGTCCCGAAGTCGAACGCGTTGATGACACCGTCGCCGGAGTTGGCGACGAGGAGATCCCCCGCGAAATCGCCGAAGCCGGCCGGCGCGATCACGGCTCCCCAGGGAGAATCGAGGTGCCCGCCGGTGACGAGCCGGCGCTGGAAAGAACCGTCGTAACCGAATTGATCGACG
>JAGQHR010000445.1 GCA_020431745.1 Candidatus Eiseniibacteriota bacterium | reverse complement strand
CTCTGGCAGACGTTCAGGCCCAGATTGAGCGAATTGCGGCGGAAGATGCCGCCCATATTTTCGCCCACTACGATGACCATCTCCAGGCCCACCTCTTGCGCGATGGCCTGGAGCCCTGCCGGGCTCATCTCGCGCGACGAGCCGATGGCGAAGCGATCGCCCGCGATCAGGAAGGTCTGGCCGCGACGGACGCGTTCGCGGAAGTCAGGCATCAGATAGAGAAACGCACCCTCCTTCCACTTCTCGTCCAGGGAGTCGAGGCTCTCCGCCACGCAATACGCCGAGGGAGTGATCTGGTCGGTGTCGATCGCATCGAGCTTGTGCCCGGGACGCTTCGGATCCCAAAAGATGAGCGCCTCTCCTTCGACCGGCTTCGATTCCGCCTTCGAATCGTCCACGTCCTGCTTCGGGAGGACGCCGGTGGCTTTGGGAGTGGCGGGCTGGATACGATGGTCCATCGAACTGTTCCTTCTCTATTCCTGTCTTCGTCGTGCCCCGCGCCGAGTCTTGGGATCGGATCCGGCCGATGCGCCTCTATCCACCTGCTCCGGCTGCTGATCGCAATCTCCGCGGGAGATGGTGAGGATCGTGTTCAGTCGGTCGACGGAGGAAGCGGAGAGCGCGCGAAGCACAGCTCGTCGATGACGTTTCCCCCGATCAGATGCTCCTGGATGATCCGCTCGAGGAGGGGCGGATCGCATCCGCCGTACCACGCCCCTTCGGGGTAGACCACGGCGATGGGCCCACCCTCGCAGATGCGCAGGCAGTTGGCCTTGGTCCGGTAGATCCCTCCACCCTCACTGAGCCCGAGCTCCTTGAGCCGACCCTTCAGATACGTCCACGCGACCAGCGATCGATCGCGATCGCAACACTTGGGCGTGGTCTGATCCGCGCACAGCAGGATGTGCCGGCGCAACCGACCGATACCCAGCGTCTCCGCGATCCGGGACTGCCGTTCCCGGACATCGTCTCCGGTCTCTTCCTTCCCGCTCGTTTCCGGGGAGGGAAGGCTCTTCGGTTCTGAACCAGACATTGGACCAACATACCACAATGTGCCACGATCCCCCGTCGGCGTCGTCGGGACGAAACGGCGCGCCGGCAGAGCGGAGCGGAACCCCTCTGGGGTGGAGCGGGGCATCCTGCGTTGGGCGCCTCGATGCGCATCGAGGCTGCGGAGCGAGGAGCCCATGGAATCACGAGCTGTGATCAGCGACATCGACGGGGTCATCCTGCACGACAACCGTCTGATCGAAGGCTCCGACCGCTTCCTGCAAAAGCTGCTGGACCGGCCGGGCAAGTTCCTCCTGCTCACCAACTATCCCTCCCAGACGCGTCAGGACCTGCAGAACCGCCTCTCCAATGCCGGCGTGGATCTGCCGGTGGAATCGTTCTACACCTCGGCCATGGCCACCGCGGCGTTCCTGGAGCGGCAGGACGGGCGGAAGGCCTTCGTCATCGGAGATGCCGCCCTCACCCACGAGCTGTACAACGTGGGATTCACGATCACCGACATCGACCCGGACTTCGTGATCGTCGGCGAGACCAAGTCCTACAACTGGGAGATGATCCAGAAGGCGGCCTACTTCATCCTGCATGGCGCGCGTTTCATCGGGACCAATCCGGACGTCGCCGGACCCAACGGCTTCCCAGCCTGCGGTGCGCTCTGCGCGCCGATCGAGCGCATCACCGGAAAGCGTCCGTTCTACGTCGGCAAACCGAGCGCTTGGATGATGCGCGCTGCCCTCAACGCGATCGGTGCGCACTCCGAGAACAGCATCATCATCGGCGACAACCTGCACACGGACATCCTCGCCGGCGTCCAGGCGGGCATGGAGACGGTGCTCGTGCTGTCGGGATACTCGCAGCGGGCCGACCTCGACACGGTGCCGTTCCGCCCGAGCTACGTCTTCGAGCGCGCCGGAGACATCGACCTTTTCTAGCGCAACAGTCGCCCGACGGTACGTCGCTCGCCGGAATGTCAGACGCCGGCATGCGGGTGGCCCCCACCCGGTACGAAACCGGATCCGCAGACGTAATACTATGTACGTAAACATCTTAGTGATTCGACAGCAACGATCTCCTGTCCCACGACCCGGCTTCCCGAGGGGCCCCCGCGCCATAGGACCGCCCGGTCGCTAAACCTGCCGGCAGGTTCTACCGATCCACTGACGGGTACGGAAACACCCGCGGCTTTGGTCACCCCCCGCGCAGGCGGAGAGGATTCGAACCGAGCCACAACCACAAGGAGTGGATCGATGCAGTGGAAGAATCTCGTATGGGTGGGCGCCGGGCTCCTCGCTTTGGCTCCGAGCGCGGTTTTGGCCACCGGCCAGTTCTCGGTGCACGGTGGCGTCGGATACAACAAGGCGCTGAACGACGGTTATCCGGACGGATCTTTGGGCATCCAGGGCGGAGTGCTCTACAACGCACAACCCAACTTCGGGCTCGGCCTGGAAGTCGGGTATTTGGGACTCGGTAGCTACAGCGCGAGCTACGAAGGTGTGAACGGCAAGGTCGACGGGGACATCTCGATCAGCCAGATTCCGGTCAACGGAATCTTCCAATACTCCTTCCATCCGTCAGGCCGGGTACAGCCGATGTTGATGGGCGGAGTCGGCCTGTACTCGTCGCGCATCGAGACCAAGCTCAGCGGCGCGACGCAGGGCTTCTCAGCCTCGACCAGTACCACCTCGACCGCGTCCGACTTCGGCTTCAACGCCGGCGCCGGAGTCAAGCTGGGTCGCGCGAGTCAGGCGGTCCGTTTCGGTGGCGACGCACGCTTTCACCTCGTCATGACCGAGGGCGAGAGCACCAAGATGCTCAACGTGATGGGACGCGTCTACTTCAACTGATCGGGCTCGACGTTTCGGAACTCCGACCCGGATCCGCCGGCGGCGCCGGTCACATCGATCGCCGCGCGGAACGGGAGTCGATACGGGGGCAGGGCTGCATCTTCGGACGCGGCCCTGCTTCTTTTTTCATCGGGCTGTTCCGTTCGGCTTCACAGAGTCGGCTTCACGAGAGTTGCTCGCGCGGATCTGTCGATGGGAGCTCGAGGGCCTTCGCGGTCGCTTCTTCCAGGTTCAGGGCGCGCCCTTCGGCGAGAGCGCGGGCCAGAGCCACCTCCCCGATTCGACCCCGGATTCCGTCGAGGTACCGCTGTCGATCCGCGATCTGCCCTTCCGACCACCGCAGTCCCAGCTCCTCGGCGTTGCGTTCCGCGGCGGACAAGAGGCTGGCCGCCCGCTCGTCGTGTCCGAGCACGCCGGCAGCCTTCCCGATCAGCTCCACTCCTTCGACCATCCCGGCGCCGGCATCACCGTCGCGCCAATGCGCGAGCGCTTCCTGTCCCCGTTGCAGAGCGATCGTGGGCTCTCCACTCTGCAGATCGATATAGCCGAGGAGTGAAAGGCACTTCGCGACCCTGAAGCGATCCCCGACGCGACGACTGATCGCCATCGATTCCGCGGCCATCCGCTGTGCTTCGCCCACGCGGCCGAGATTGAGTTGGACCGCGGCGATGTTGAACGACACCAAGGCCGCACCGGCGAGATCGCCCAGTCGCTGCATGATCTCGACGCTGCGTCCGAACCGGGCCAGCGCGGCATCCAGTGCGCCCTCACGGAGATCGAAACCGCCGAGCAAGTTCAGGTCGAGCGCGATGCCGACCTCGTCCCCCAGCTCCTCCATGATGGCCAACGCCCGCTCCAGAAGCTCTCGGGCGTCCGCCAGTTTCCCCAAGGACGCCGCCGCCATCCCCATGTTGGACAGCGAAGCGGCCACACCCCGCCGCTTGCCGGTGCGCTCGCTGATGGCGAGGCTCTCCCGATGCACGTCGATGGACTCCTGGCTGTATCCAAGACGATCCAACAGAATGCCCAGGGCCGTGAGAAGCGACGCGCGCGCCTCGAGATCGGTGGACGCTTCCGGTCTCTGCAGGATCTCGCGCGCATGGCGGATCCCCAGAGCGACCGTGCCGGTCAGCTCCCAGAAGTACGCGAGCGACGCCGTCAGCCGCACCGCTTCTACGGTGGCTTCCG
>JAGQHR010000444.1 GCA_020431745.1 Candidatus Eiseniibacteriota bacterium | reverse complement strand
AAGTCTGTGCCCCGGGCGTCGAGGTCTACTCCTCCGTCCCCGGAGGCGGTTATCAGAGCTCCGGTTGGAGCGGCACCTCGATGGCCGGTCCGCACGTGTCGGGAACCGTGGCGCTCATGCGTCAGGCGAATCCGGACCTGTCCGTCGCCGACGTCAAGCAGATCCTTCTCGATACGGCACGGGACGAGGGTACCGCCGGTGACGACAACACCTACGGCTGGGGTGTGATCGACGCTTACGAGGCGGTTCTCGCCTCGATGTCGGGATTCGGTACGGTCGAAGGCTTCGTCCGCAACGGCAGCTTCGGCAACGTGCCGATCGCCGGCGCCACGATCACGATTCTCGAAGACGGACGGACCTTCGGTACCGCCGGTGACGGCAGCTACTCGGGGTCGCACGCTCCGGGTACCTTCACCCTCGAGGCGTCGCATCCGTCGTTCGCCCCGCAGGAATTCGTGGTCGAGATCATCGACGGCGGCGCCACGATCCAGGACTTCTCGCTCACGGACATCGCGGGTCCGACCATCACGAACGTCACGGACCTGGTTTCCACCACGGATACCGCCGGGCCGTACGTGATCGGGGCGACGATTCAGGACTTCAGCACCGTAGCGAGCGCAGACCTCTACTACCGTCTCAACGACGGATCCTGGTCCTCCGTTCCGATGATCGGATTCGGTGACAACTACTCGGCGTCGCTCTCCGGGATGCCGGCGGGCTCGAAGATCGACTACTACGTCTCGGCCGAGGACGGCGTGGGCCTGGTCTCGACGAACCCGGCAACGGCTCCGGCGGAGTTCTACACGCTCTACATCACCCAGGTCAGCTACGCCTACGAGTGTGAAGCGGCGGATGCGAACTGGGCCCTGAGCGCCGTGGGCGACAACGCGACGACGGGACGTTGGGTGCGCGAGGATCCGGTGGGCACCAACGACAGCGGCACCGTGATCCAGACCGAGGACGACCACACCCCGAACCCGGGCGTGATCTGCTTCCTCACGGGCAACACTCCGGTCGGTGGCGCCGCCGGCGACAACGACGTCGACAACGGCTGCACCAGCCTGGTCAGTCCGGTCTTCGATCTGAGCGACGCGACCCTGGCCTTCGTGCACTACTCGCGTTGGTTCATGATGGGCGGCGCGTCGACCGACGACGTCTTCCAGGTCTATGTCTCCAACGACGGCGGCGCTTCCTGGGCCTCGCTGGAGTCGGTGGCGACGTTCGATCCGTCCTGGCACGAGGTGGTCTACCGGGTCGACGACGTCGTGACCCTGACCGACCAGATCCAGTTCAAGTGGGTCGCGTGCGACAACAACACCCAGGGCCTGACCGAAGCGGCGGTCGACGACTTCTCCCTCGAGGTCTGGGGTGCGAACCCAGCGGATGCTCCGGAGGTCGAGGTCACGGCCCTGCACCCGGTGCTGGAGCCGAGCGCTCCGAATCCGATGGCGACGAGCGCGATGATCCGGTTCCGGATGAGCAACGCGTCCGACGCGCGGCTCGCCATCTACGATGCGGCGGGTCGACTGGTGCGTGACCTCGTGAACCAGCATCTCGAGGCGGGTGCGCACCAGGTGCGCTGGGACGGCAAAGACGATCAGGGTCACGCCGTCGATGCCGGCGTGTACTTCTATCGGCTGGAGGCGAACGCCTTCACGCAGAGTCGTCGTCTGCTCGTCGTTCACTAGACGCGAGCGAGCAATCTGGAGCAATCCAGAACAAACCAGAACAAACCAGAACATAGCGAGCCCCCTGCGCGATCCTGCGCGGGGGGCTTCGCATTACTCGGGCGTCACTCCGGCGTCACTCCGGCCTCACCTCGGCGTCACTCCGGCCTCACTCCGGCGTCACTCCGGCGTTATTCGGGCGTCACTCCGGGATCAGCCCCGCCCCTCGAAGCGCCCCTCGATCCTCTTCCCGATGCCGGAACCGCTGATACGGCTCGCAACGCGAGATGAGGTCGGAATGGGTTCCGCTGTCGACCAACCGGCCCCGCTCCAACACCACGATCCGATCCGCCCGCGCCACGGTCGCGATGCGATGGCTCACGACGACCACGATGGCCTCGGGAGCGATCTCCCGCAAACCATTCCAAAGCCGATCCTCGTTCTCCGCATCGAGGCTGGCCGTCGCGTCGTCCAACAGGATGAGCTCGGGATAGCCGAAGAGTGCGCGCGCGATCGAGATCCGCTGCCGCTGTCCGCCCGAGACGCGGGTCCCTTTCTGACCGAGCACGGTTTCCGCGCCCGCCGGCATGGCTCGGATCTCCGCATCGAGATTCACGAGCCGCAGGAGCCGATCGAGCCACCCTGAGGCCCGGTGGTCATCGCCGGCAGCCGCTCCCTGGCGCGCGGCACGCCCCAGCTCGACGTTTTCACGGATCGTCTCGCTGAACAGCAGCGACTCCTGGGGCGCATACCCGATCTGGCGCCGCAGGTCTTCCCAGCGCATGTCCCGCACCGGTGCTCCGTTGATCCGGACCTCCCCGGTGTCCGTTTCCACGAGGCCGGCGAGAAGCTTGAGCAGGGTCGACTTTCCGGCGCCGACTTCCCCGACGACGGCGACGGTCTCGCCCCGGCGCAGCTCGAGATCGACCTCCTGGAGCGCGGGGCGGGTCGCGCCGGCGAACTGCACGGTCGCTCCCTGGATCTCGATCGCGCGCAGGGGACCGGGTGCCCGGCCGGTTTCGTCATGACGAACGGAGACCGGGAATCGGATCACCTCTTCTTCGCGGTCCATGCACACGAAGGCCTGCCGCGACGTGACGAAGAGGTTCGGGAGATCGACCATCGGCTCGATCAGCATGTCGAGATAGACGTACATCGCGTAGAGCGTCCCGAGCGACAGCTGGGAACGGGAGACCAGGAACCCGCCGACCCCGAGGACTACGAGCTGCCCGAGCCGGCTCGCCATGGTGTCGACGATCTGCACCGCGGCGAAGAGCCGCTTGACCCGCAGCTGCACGTGCGCCCGTCGTTCGAGGACGGCCGCGAGCTCCCGTGACTGGTTCGCCTCGGCGGTGAACGCCTTGACGATGCGAATGCCGGAGAACGTCGCCTCGAGCATGTCATTGGTCTCGGAGATCGCGATCTGCTGCTGCGCGAGCGCGTCCCGGAGATCGTTCCGCAGACGGTAGAGGACGTAGAGCATGACCGGCAGGGGCGTGATCGCGAGCAGGGCGAGCCGCGCATCCAGCAGGAGCATGGCCACCAGACAGAACGCGAGCTTGCTCCCGGATTCCACGGGACGGAAGACTCCGGAACAGCTGAACCAGGCGAGCTTGGGGTACTCGACGATGTCGTCCAGCAGTCGCGTCGCGAGATCGCCGGTGCGGAACTTGGTGAAGAAGCGGTGGTCCTTTTCGAGGATCGACGCGAAGACCTTCTTGCGAATGTCCACGTCGATCCGAAGGTTCACCCAGGCTCGGAACGCCGGATACATGCCGGCCAGGAAACGGCCGGCGGCGATCGCCGCGAGCAGGAGCAGCACCGACCGGAGAGTGTTTCGCAACACCGAGGAGTCGGGTTGGTCAGCGGCCGCCGTCAGGCGGTCGAGCACGGCGCGGAAGGCGAGGGGATAGGCGATCGCGACGCCGCTCGAGATGAAGGTCAGCGCGATCAGGAATCCGAGCAGCTTCCGATGGGGACGCCAGAAGCCGGCGATCCATCGGACGCGCTCTCCGAGGGTCGGATTCCAGACCCCCTCGCTCATGCGACCTCTCCCGCCTGGAACTGGAGCCGGTAGAGCGTGCCGTAGAGCCCGCCCCGGGCCAGAAGCTGGGTGTGCGTTCCCTCCTCCACGAGCCGTCCGGCTTCGAGGACGAGGATGTGATCGGCGTGCACCACGGTCGACAGTCGATGCGCCACTACGAGCGCGGTCCGTCCGGCCATCAACCGCTGCATGCTCCGTTGCATGCGCCGCTCGGTGGCGGGATCCACCGAAGAGGTGGCCTCGTCCAGCACGAGGATCTCAGGATCCTTGACCAGCGCCCGCGCGAAGCAGAGGAGCTGTCGTTCTCCCATCGAGAGGTTCTGACCCCC
>JAGQHR010000443.1 GCA_020431745.1 Candidatus Eiseniibacteriota bacterium | reverse complement strand
TCGACCAACTTTCCACCCATCATCTTCCAGCCGTAACGAGCCCCTCCGAAGTTCTGCTTCTGGTCCGGACGGAAGCCGGACTGCTCCAGCGATAGACGGGTACCCGTATCGGTGGGAGTGAGCGTGAAGGTCACCACGGTATCGATGCTTCCGACGACCCAGGTATAGCGGAGCTTGCGCTGCGGCTCGATCTCGACGAAACGGCAATGAACGACGCCGTCCCAGCCCGGCTGAGGCGGCGCATGCAAGGTGAAGGTCGTTCCCGGGGCGAGATCGAGTCCCACGACGGGAAGGAGCCATTCCGAAAGCAGCTCGGGATCGGTGAGGGCCCGCCAAACCTTCTCCGGTGGGTGCCACAGGACGAACTCGAAGGAGATCGCGTCGGTCTGCGACCGGTCTGTCTTGTCGATGGGATTCATCCGTCCAGGTTCTCCAAAAGCTGTTCCAGCCGATCGATGTGTTCCACCCAGAAGGCGCGGTAGTGGGCGATCCAGTCGATGAGAGGCCTCATCCCGCGCGGCCGCACGCGATAGTAGGCGCAGCGGCCCTCGCGCCGGTCGTCGACCAGTCCGGCCTCCTTCAGGGCGGCGAGATGCTGCGACACCGCCGGCTGCGAGATGGAGAAGCGCGCCGTGAGGTCCTTGACGGCCGCTTCCCCTCGCGTCAGCGATTCGAAGATCGCCCGTCGACTGGGGTCCGCGAGAGCCTGGAAGACCTTGTTTTCGATAGTTGCTGTACCGGTCATGGAGGAAACATAAGCAGTCACTTATGCGATTGTCAACATCGAATCGGCCGTGCCGAACGGACAGAGCGTGCGATCGCGATACAAATGGAAGCTCGGATCGGACCAGGGTTTGGGAGAAGTCGGGGAACCATCCGCACGGGTTGACATACATAGCGCTGCTATGCATGATGGTGCAAGGTATGGAGATCAATAAGGACCTCGTGGCCGCTTCGGCCACCCCCCTCGTGCTGGCGATCCTCGCCGAGGGGGACAGCTATGGGTACGCCATCCTGCGGCGGGTGAGCGAGCTGTCGGGCGGGCGACTCGAGTGGAGCGACGGGATGCTCTATCCGGTGCTCCACCGCCTGGAACGGCTGGGCTACATCGTCGGAGAGTGGCAGAAGTCCGACACGGGACGGCGGCGCAAGTACTACCGGATCACCAAGCAGGGGAAGGACCAACTGGCGGCCGAGCGCCGGCAGTGGCAGGCCGTCGACGACGCGCTGCGCAACGTCTGGTCCCTGCTTGCGGCGCAGCCCGTCCTCATCCCCTTATCGCGAGGAATCTGACCCCCATGACCGCAGATGCAGACGTTCTCGAACAGCAGATCGCGGAGTGGCGGCGATTCGTCGCGCGAGGCCGCGCCATCACGGTCGCCGACGTCGAAGAGCTGGAAGGTCACCTGAGGGACCAGGTCGAGGCGCTCACGGGCACCGGGCTCGCGGTGGACGAAGCGTTCCTCGTCGCGGTCAAACGGATCGGCAGTTTGGACGCCCTCTCCCGGGAATTCGCGCGCGAACATTCGGCGCGTTTGTGGCGGCAGCTCGTGCTCGGCGGGGAGGACGGCGACGTTCGGTCGTCGCGCACGGAACCGATGGTAGCGGTGATCCTGGCTGTCGCCGCCGCCGTCGCGATCAAGCTTCCGGCAGCCTTCGGTCTCGATTTCGCTGGGAAGTCGGGGGATTTCTACGCGCGTAACCTGGCGTTTTTCGTGTTGCCCTTCCTGATCGGGTATTTGTCGTGGAAGCGGAGCCTGGGTGCGGCGGGATTGGTGCGCCGGCTCGTTCCCCTCGCGGTGGCCGCAGTGCTCGTCAATCTCTATCCCTTCCGTTTGCACGGACACACGCTGTACCTGACGGCGATCCACCTCCCGATCGCCCTCTGGCTGGTCGTAGGGCTCGGCTATGTCGGGCTTGCCTGGCGAGGATCGGCAGAGCGGATGAACTTCATCCGCTTCTCGGGAGAGCTCTTCATCTACTACGTCCTGATCGCGCTCGGTGGCGGGGTCCTGTCACTCTTTACGGTCGGGATGTTCCAGGCGATCGGAGTCCAGGCAGAGTGGTTCATCCAACGATGGTTGATGCCCTGCGGTGCGGCGGGAGCCGTCCTCATCGGCGCCTGGTTGGTCGAGGTGAAGCAGAGCGTGATCGAGAACATGGCTCCGGTGCTGACCCGGATCTTCACGCCGCTCTTCACGCTGGTCCTTCTGGTGTTCCTCGGGACGATGATCTGGACGGGACACGGGGTCGACATCCAACGCGAGGTCCTGATCGGCTTCGATCTCCTGCTCGTGGTCGTGCTGGGATTGCTGCTGTACGCCGTTTCGGCGCGGGATCCGTTCGCTCCTCCGGGACTCTTCGATACGCTGCAGCTCATCCTCGTGGTGAGCGCCCTCGTCGTCGACGGTGTCGCGCTGGCCGCCATCGGCGCCCGCATCTCCGAATTCGGTTTCACACCGAATCGGACCGCAGCGTTGGGTGAGAATCTGATCCTCCTCGTCAACCTCGGCTGGTCGGCGTGGCTGTATCTGAGATTCATGCGCGGTCGGGCCCGATTCGTCGATCTCGAGCGGTGGCAGACGTCCTACCTGCCGATCTATGCGTTTTGGGCGCTGCTCGTGGCGATCCTGTTCCCCCTCGTGTTCAAGTTCGTGTGAAGTCGTTCCTGCACGGCGGTTCGCACCATCCGGATCGCGCCCTCCGGCTCGCGCGAACCGCTTCGCGCGAGTCGGTCCCCGTTCCACGATGAGCATTCCTCAGCACCGCAGCAGATCGCTTCGTGATTTGTTCGGGCGACTAGAAGCGGGATGAGAACGACTCGATTTCCCACTTGGAGTCTGCTTCGTTGAGCGTCGCGCACAGGATGCGGTCTCCGTCGGTGCGAACGTTGACCAGACCGTAGATGATCCCGTCGACGATCTTGCGATGGTTCATGGTGGCGGTTCGGGATTGGGGCTTCAAGGCGCCCGCCGTGACCACCCCATAGTCCACGCCCACCTTGTCCATTCGTGTCTCGGAGATCGCCTGTCCCTGAGCGTCCTTCACTTCGCTGAACGTGAAGCGCTTCGGAGTTCCGATCCGTACGCTGCGCGCGATCTCCGTGGAGTACACCAGCGGAGTCACGATCTCGTCGTTGGCCAGCGTCACGTATCCGGTCAGTCCACTGGCCGCGACGATCTTCGGCCGCGGGTGGGAGTGGCTCTCGTCATCTCCGGACGAGATCACCGTTGCTGCCGGCTGCATCGCCTGGAGGAACGCGTACGAGACGTCGTCGCTGCCGTGGTGGCACCCCTTGGCGACATCGCAAAGGAACTCCGTGCGGCTGCCCTCCCATTCGGTGAGCAGGCTCTGCTGGGCCTTCTTGTTCAGGTCGCCCGTCAGGAGAATGCGACTGCGGCCGTAGTCGAGGCGCAGGAGCACGCTGTGTCCGTTGGTGTTCTTGCTGTCGCTTCCGAAATCGGTGAGCGCCGGCTGCCCGTTCAGATCGTATTCGACCGGTGCCAGGACGCGGATCGCGACCGGTTGTTCCCCGGGAGCGAACCCCGGCAACCAGGCGTCGACGTGGCTGATCCGACTGATCGGGCATCCGGTGTCGTAGACGCACTGGAGGAACTTCGCCCACTCGCCTTGCAGCTTGATCCCGCTGCCGGACCCCAGGGCGGCGCCGACGTCGGCCCGGTTCCCCAGCAACCGCGTGAGGAACCCGTTGGACTCGGGACCGAGGTAGCGTCCGCCGGGCTTCTTGAACCAGGACACGCCGGCGTGCAGGAAATGGCCGAGCAGAACCTGCTGGGCATCGAGCTCGCGATCCTCGGCGGGGTTCAGAAGGTCCCAAAGACCCCCGTAGTGGTCGGCATCACAATGCGAAGCGATCATGACGTCGAGGTCGATCGTCGTCGTGCCGTAGTCCTTCGCGAACTTCCAGTCGACGAAGTCCGCCGCGTTCTTTCCGGTCGGCTGCTTGCTGCGTTGGTAGCCGCCGTCGATCATGATGTGGCGGTGATTGGGCGTGCGGATGAGAATCCCGTCCCCTTGGCCGAC
>JAGQHR010000442.1 GCA_020431745.1 Candidatus Eiseniibacteriota bacterium | reverse complement strand
ACAGGATCTGCAAGGGATCGTCATCGCTCCCGCCCCGGGCGGAGCCGGATCCACCCGCGACGTGGTCTGGATCGAGTCATCCTTATTAGAGAGGTTCCGCGTCATCCCCGAGGCGCAGGACTCGTTCGAGATCCGCGGATTCTGACCAACTCCGGGGCCTCCCCGGCAATTCCTTCCCACTCCTGACCGGCACCCTCCGGAGACGGGGTCTCGCGAGCAACCGTTCGGAGGCTCGATGTCCGCGGAAACGCGCCCGGGCCGCGCGTCCCATTCCTCATCGTCCGGCAGCTCCGCTCCGCCGTGTGCAATCGTGGCGCTCCCGGGGTGGCATCGCGGTCTTCCGAGGGTTCCTTCCGGGAACCGGTCGGTGCCACGCTTTTTGCTGGTGCGGACCAGGTCGCCCGAGGGGGCGGTCCGGCGCATCCGGGCATGGCGCGGCGGGCGGCGCAGAGGAGGACCCCAGATGGCGAAGTACAAGATCGCGTGGCTTCCGGGTGACGGTGTCGGCGTGGAAGTGATGGATGCGGCGAGAGTCGTCTTGGACACCGTCGGTCTCGACGCCGAGTACCTCCACGGCGACATCGGCTGGGAGTTCTGGTGCGAGGAAGGCGACGCTCTTCCCCCGCGGACGATCGACCTCCTGAACCGTGTCGACGCGGCGATGTTCGGCGCGATCACCTCCAAGCCGGTCAAGGCCGCCGAGACCGAGCTGGTGCCGCGCCTTCGAGGAACCGATCTCATCTACCGCTCGCCGATCGTCCGGATGCGGCAGCTCTTCGATCTCTATGTCTGCCTCCGGCCATGCCAGGCGTACCCGGAGAATCCCCTCAACTTCAAGGAAGGAATCGACCTCGTCGTGTTCCGCGAGAACACCGAGGACCTCTACTCGGGAGTCGAGTTCAACACGGTTCCGGATGGACTGCGCGACACGCTCGCCGAGTTCTCCAAACCATTCCATGCGTTCAAAGACCTGCCGGGCGATCAGTATGCGATCTCCTGCAAGATCAACACGCGGAAGGGATCGGAGCGGATCGTGCGCGCCGCCTTCGAGTTCGCGCGCAAGTTCGGACGCAAGAAGGTGACCGTCGTGCACAAGGCGAACGTCGTGCGGGCCACGGACGGCTTGTTCTTCGAGACCGCGCGCGAGGTCGCCAAGGACTTTCCCGAGATCACGATGGACGACGCCAACATCGACGCCATGACGATGTGGCTCCTCAAGAACCCCTTCAACTACGACGTCCTGGTGGCGCCCAATCTCTACGGCGACATCATCTCGGACCTCTGCGCGCAGATGGTGGGCGGATTGGGCTTCGGATGCTCAGGCAACATCGGAGAGAAGCTCGCGGTGTTCGAGCCGACGCACGGTTCGGCGCCGAAGTATGCCGGACAGTACAAGGTGAATCCGATCGCCACCATTCTCGCCGCCAAGATGATGCTCGACTGGTTGGGCGAAACCGAAGCCGGGACCCGCGTGGAGCGGGCCGTCGCCGAAGTCGTGCGCGAGGGCAAGGTGCGCACTTACGACATGGGTGGCTCGGCGAAGACGTTGGAAATCGGAGAAGCGATCGCCGCGAAGCTCTAGATCGGGAGGCCGGGATGACCGAGATCCGGATTCACGAAGTCGGCCCGCGCGACGGCCTGCAGATGGAGAAGCAGATCGTCCCCGTCGAGACGAAAGAAGCGTGGGTACGGGCGGCGATGGCCGCGGGCGTGGACATCGTCCAGGTCGGATCCTTCGTGCACCCGGAGAAGGTCCCCCAGATGGCAGACACCGACGAGCTGTTCCGTCGGCTCGTCGCCGGCAAGGAGTCGCAGACGGTCTTGTCCGGTCTCGTTCTCAACGAGAAGGGGTTGGAGCGCGGTCTCGCCTGTGGGGTCGAGATGTTCTGCATGGGGGCGTCCGCCAGCGAAACCCACAGTCGGAAGAACACCGGGATGGGCACCGACGAAGCCACGCGGCGCATCGTCGCGATGGGCAAGGAGGCGCTCGCGGCCGGCAAGCGCGTTCAGGTCTCCGTGCAATCGGCCTTCGGGTGCGGGTTCGAGGGACGGATTCCGATCGAGCGGGTCCAGCGCATCGTCGAGACCTACCTGGAGGCCGGGCTTGCCAACATCAGCCTTGCCGACACGGCGGGGCATGCCGATCCCGCATTGGTCAGCGGGCTCTTCGGAGTCGTGCGGGCCCTCGCGGAGAACGTCGAGTGCACCTGCCACTTCCACAACACCTATGGACTCGGGATGGCCAACACCTTCGCGGCGCTGCAGGCCGGAGTGACGACCGTGGAAACCTCTTGGGCTGGTCTCGGAGGATGCCCTTTCACGAAAATGGCGGCGGGCAACGTGGCTACCGAGGACTTCGTGCACGCGTTGCACCGACAGGGTGATCGCCCCGATGTCGATCTGCTGCGGTTGATCGCGTTGGCTCGGGACGTGGCCGCGCACTTCGGCCGGGAGATGCCGGGCTACGTCTACCGGTGCGGGCCGATTCCCAATGGACCGGCGAGCGTGGCCGGCCCGTTCGTGGACCAGAGCCGGAGAGAGGACGTGCGATGACCCGCTCGATCCTGTCCGGAATCCGGGTTCTCGACCTGACCAACGTGCTGGCCGGACCGTTCGCCACCCTCCATCTCGGTCTTCTGGGCGCCGAGGTGATCAAGATCGAGAATCCGAAGGACGGCGACCTCGCACGCAAGCTCGGGATCGTCCCCGATCTCAACGACCAGCTGATGGGGACGAGCTTCCTGGCGCAGAACGCCAACAAGAAGTCGGCGACGCTGAACATGAAGGCGCCCGAGGGCAAGGAGATCTTCCGACGTCTCGTCGCGACGGCGGACGTGCTGGTCGAGAACTTCCGGCCGGACGTGATGAAGCGGCTCGGTCTCGGTTACGAAACGCTCCGTGAGATCAATCCCCGTCTGATCTACTGCGCGATCTCGGGCTTCGGACAGACCGGCCCCGACGCGGACAAGCCGGCCTACGACCAGATCATCCAGGGTCTCAGCGGCGAGATGTCGGTCAACGGAGACGAGCACACGAGTCCGCTCCGCGCCGGGTTTCCGGTTTGTGACACGGTCGGTGGCCTCAACGGTGCGTTCGCGATCATGGCGGCGCTCTACCACCGGGAGCATACCGGGGAGGGGCAGTTCATCGACGTCGCGATGCTCGACTCGATCATGCCGCTCATGGGATGGGTTGCGGCGAACTGGCTCATCGGCGGACATCCGCCGACCCTCATGGGGAACGACAACTTCACCGCCGCGCCTTCGGGGACGTTCCGGACCCGGGACGGTTTTCTGAACCTGGCGGCCAACAAGCAGGAGCAGTGGGAGTCGGTCTGCGACGTGTTGGGTCTGCCCGAGCTGAAGACGGATCCGCGGTTCCAGAAGCGGGACATCCGCAAGCAGAACCGCCGGCAGCTGACGCCGATCCTCGAGGAGAGGCTGGTTCAGAAGACGACCAAGGAGTGGGTCGGCGTCCTCAACGAGCGCGGCGTGCCGAGCGGGGAGATCCTGAGTCTGCAGGACGCGCTCGCCCAACCGCAGATCAAGCACCGCGGGACGCTCAAGGACGTGCCGGTGGAAGGCATCGGTACGATCCCGCTCTTCGGGCTCACGGCGCAGTTCGAGAAGACACCGGGTGCGATCACCGGATCTCCGCCGCGTCTGTCCGCGCATACCGCGGAAGTGTTGGAGTCGATCGGAGTGAGCGCGAAGGAGCTGGAGGAGCTCCGGGCGAAGGGGGTCGTCTGACACCCACGCCGTGCGGTGGCGGAAGTAGGGGCGCCGACAGGACGACGAGGAACGAGTGGACCGGAAGCAGGAGACGATCATGGGAATGACCTACGTACAGAAACTGATTGCGCGGGCGTGCGGACGCAGCGAGGTCGCGGTGGGCGAAGTGGTCGAGCCGCCGGTCGGCCTGGCGATGTCGCACGAAAATGCCGCGCTCGTGATCAACCAGTTCCTCGAGATCTACAAAGAGACCGGGCGAGAGCCGAAGGTGTGGGATCCCGACCGGATTGCGATCATCTTCGATCATCGGGTT
>JAGQHR010000441.1 GCA_020431745.1 Candidatus Eiseniibacteriota bacterium | reverse complement strand
CGCGGCTCGGTGGGCCCGATTCGGATCCGGTGTCTGGGCCGGTTGCGGCGCGTGTTGGAGGATCGATGAGCGACGGCCGACTTCCCCCCGATCTCGAGCGCTGGTGGCGGCGGACCGAGCCCACACGCGGTTGGAAGGCCCCGCGAGAGGATCTGGTGCGCCGACTCCTCGATCTTTCCGACGAGCCGATTCTCGCCCGGCCGAGCGAGGTCGCGACCGGCCCTGCCGATACCGGACACCGCCACGACGCGCCTGATTCGATGCGGGCCTCCGAGGGGCAGCCGGCCGGGAACGAGCGATGGGTGTCCCGGTCCTTCCCGACGGGGGAGATCGGGTGCGCGATCCGGCGGACCGGGCCCGGGAGTACGGCATCGGTGCGCGGCCGGGTCTGGCTGAACGGGGGCGGGCGTTGCCGGGTGCTGCTCGTCCAGGACGATCACGTCCTGGACGCCGCCTCGCTCGAGGAGAACGAGGAGTTCCGGTTCGAGGAGATCCTCCGGACGGGATGGAACCTGGAAGTCCACCCGGAGCAGGGTTCCCCGGTCCGGCTGGAGGGGCTGGACTAAAAAAACGGGAAAACCGGATCTGCGGGTGCATCCGGGGACGGCTCTGGTGCCCATGACACATGGGGCGTTGCGTCCCGACGACACATCCATGGTTTGACCACACGGGAGGTCGTTATGAGCGACGGACGAGTGCGGGGTGGAATGAGGAACTGGCGGAATTGGGCCTTGGGCGTCGTGTGCGCTCTGCCGCTGGCGTGCGGAGGGGACCGTGTCGTGCCCGGGGAGACGGTCTCGGGGCTGCCGGCGATCGCTTCGGATCCAGCGGCTCCGGGGGATCCGATGCCGCTGAACCCCCTGGTGCCCCCCAACGAGCAAGAGATCGTGCTCACGCTGCAGCCGGGCGTCGACCCGATCGCGGTGGTTGCCGGGACGGGGCTGGTGCTGATCGAGTCGACGGTGACCCCGGAAGGAACGATGGTGCGCTATGCCAACCCTCTGGGGGCGCAGCCTGCGGATCTGCGCGACATCGAGGGTGTGGAGACGGCGGATCCGAACGTCGAGGTGAATCTGGGCGAGGCCCAGACCCTGGTGCTCGGGTTCTATGAAGGCGATTGGGACGAAGAGGTGGTCCTCGACCAACCCTGGATCCGGAGCCTGGGCCTCGAGCTCGTCCACACGTTCGTGGACGGGGCCGGTGCGTTGATCGCGGTGCTCGACACCGGCGCCTACGCGGATCATCCCCTGCTCCAGGGCAAGACGATCGCTCTCGCTCCGGAGGAAGGATTGGAGTCCGAGGAGTATCACGACCACGTCGACAATGACGGGGACGACGTCATCGACGAAGCGTTCGGGCACGGTACCCATGTGGCCGGGTGCATCGCGACCGTCGCTCCCGGAGCGACGATCCTGCCCATTCGCGTGATCAACGACGACGGCGTCGGCAGCCTCTGGGACATCCTGCGCGGGATGGCGGTGGCGCGGGACATGGGCGTCGACATCATCAACATGAGCATCTCGCTTTCGGCGCAGAACGGGTCGATGGACGAGGCGCTCAAGCTGTGCCGCAATCGCGGGGTCGCCGTCCTCTGCGCGGCCGGCAACTACGGCAACCGCAATCCCACGTATCCGGCCTGGTCCGAGGATGCGATCGGCGTCGCCTCGGTCGACGACTACGACCACATGTCGACGTTCTCGGGGGCCGGCCCCCGCATCGATTTGGCCGCGCCCGGCGAGCACATCCTCAGCTCCTATCCGCGCGGGGATCTGTGGGCCGGAACGGGCACGTCGATGGCAACCCCGATCGCGGCGGGATGTGTCGCGTTGGTGATGCAGCGTTTGGGAGTGAACGCTCTCGACGCGGTGGAAACGCTGGAGGAGACCTCGACCCCGATTTCTCCGTCGGCCGGGGTGCACTACGGCCGCGTGTCGCCGGCCGCGGTGCTGTAGCGCGCGGTGCTGTCGCGCGTGGTGAGTGGCGGATGAGCTAGCCCGGCCGTAAGGAAGACCTGCTCCGCGAGCGACTCCAGCGTTCGCGGAGTCGGGACGCTCCGTCGGTGCACGTCCCCGCGGTGCTCCCGAGATCTTCCTTCCGATCGCGTGCCGTTGGAACGATGATGGGGCCCATGACACGTTTGCTGGTAGAGGCGCACCGGATCGGTTGGAGCAGTCCCGCCGATTCGTTGGTCACGCGCGTCGTCGAGAGCTGGCTGCCCGGGGCATGCCCGGAACCACCGGCCGCACCGCAGGCGCTGCGCCAGTGCGGGGCGATCGCCGATATCCGGTCGGGTGCTCCGGCACTGCATCCGGGGACCGAGGTCTACGGATCGTTCTCCCACGGGGAGCTCGCCTGTCTGGTGGATCCGGGGTCGGTAGCCGGTGCTTGGCACGTGCGCGGGACCGTGTGGCTCGACGACCCGGAAGGGACTGCGCGGATGGAGTGGCTCACCGAGGATCACCTGCTCGCGACCATTCCGCTGGCGAGCGGACGGCCGTTCTCGCTCGAGGAGATCGCCGGGGAGAACTGGGATCTCCAGCTCGTGCTCGACGACGGAAGCGCCGTTCTGGTGCGATCGTCGCGGAGCTGAGCGCCCGGGTCGATGGGAGAGCCGCGTCCGCCTGATGGGAGCTCCGGAGCGGCCCACGCCGAAGCCGATCCCGTTTCCCAGCTGGAGGCGCTCCTCGCTCTTCCCGCAGAACCCGATCTCCTCGATCGGTGGGCTGCATCCCGCGCGCCCGACCCGTTGCGGCACTTCTACCAGATTGCGATGCAGGGCCTCGGGGTCGCGCCCGATCGCGTGCTCGACGCCGTCCGGCATCTGCGGACCGCGCTCCCCGAAGGCACGTTGGCACGCGATGCGTTGCTGGCACGCCTCGAGGCGCACGGGCTGCGCGGTGTCGGCCGGGCCTCCGCGTCGGTGACCCTCTACGCACGCGCGGCATCGCTCTACGCCCGGCTGGGAGATCGGGCCGAGCAGGTGAGGACCGCGGTCGGGTGGTCGTTCGCGCTCGCGCTCGCCGGAGACCCCCGTGAGGCGGAACGAGTCGGGCGGGGGGCGCGGGCGCTGCTCGGCCCCGGGGAGGCCGTCCTCGGGGCGCGCCTCGACACCAACGTTGCGACTGCCTGGCAGCTTGCGGGCAGCTTCGACCGGGCGACGATGGCCTTTCAACGCGCCTTCGCGGTGCTGCGGGACGCCGGAATGGCTGCCGACGCCGGGCTCGTGGCGCACAACCTGGGCTCGCTCGCGCTCATGAGCGGACACGCGGACGCGGCGGAGCTTCGTTGCCGGGAGGCGCTCCTTCTGTTCGGTACCGCCTCGACGGGACTGCAGCCCCTCTACAGCCGGACGATCCTCGCGGCGGTCGATCTGACCCGCGGGCGTTGGAACGAAGCGCTGGCCGCGATCGGAATGCTCCGCGAAGACTTCGAGCAGCGCGGCGACGCCCGCGCGCGGGCGTGGCTCCACCGCGAGCTCGCGCATCTCTTCGCCTCGGTCGGTGCTTTGGAAGCCGCGCTCCCGGAGGCGGAAGCCGCCGTCGGGATCTTTCGCGAGGCCGCGCTCACGGTCGACGCCGCGCATACGGCTGTCCTCTTCGGGCGTCTGTTGGCGCGGCAGGGGCAAACGCAGGCTGCGGCGGCTGAGCTGGCCAACGCGCGCGTGCACTTCGCGCACAGCGATAACCGGGCCCAGCTCCACCGCGTCGATCTGGAGCGGGCGAGGCTGCAGCTGGCGAGCGGAGATCCGACGGGGGCGTTGGCGACGCTGGCCCCGGCCCGCGCCTACCTGGAGAAGCGGGATCCGCAGGGCGACGGCGCGTTGGCCCGGGCCGTCGCCGGTGAGATCCATCTCCACCGGAATCATCCCCGGCTCGCTCGACGTCTCCTCGAGCGGGCGTACCGCGACGTGCGCCGGCACCCGGCCAAACTGGAGCGTCCACGCTTCGCGATTCTCGCGGCGCGCGCGGCCACCGATCCCGCGGAGGTGACGCGGTGGACCCGGCGGGCCCTCGACGAGCTGGAGCGAAACCTGCTCCGCTTCGGAACGCGCCAGATGCGGGTGC
>JAGQHR010000440.1 GCA_020431745.1 Candidatus Eiseniibacteriota bacterium | reverse complement strand
CGGAGCCCGGAGTCGGGTACTCCCGGACATCCCCGGTCCTCGGTGTTGATGACGTCGAGGTCCCCATCGTTGTCGATGTCGAACGCGGAGGGGTGGGCCACACCGCAGGTGCCCAGAGGCCAGCGGATGATCGTCCCGAAGGTGCCGTCACCATGGCCGCGCGCGGTGAAGAAGTCGTAGGGCGGGCTGCTCGGACCGGCCACGAACAGCAGGTCGAGGAATCCGTCATTGTCGAGATCCCGCAGCTTGGCGAACCCGTAGACGTAGTCCGGGCTCACGTAGCTCTGCGCGAACGCACCCTCGCCATCGCCCAGGAAGACGTTTACGGAAGAGGAGATCGCTCCCGAGTGCGAGGTCACGACGTCGATGTCGCCGTCGTTGTCGACATCCCCGACGTCGAGCACATAGTGCACGAAGAGGTCGTCCCCATAGACCGGCAGGCGAGGAAACACGCCGGTCCCCGGGTTCTCATGCACCGCGACCAACGGATAGAGGCGGTTGACCGTGACCACGTCGGAGTCTCCGTCGACATCGAAGTCGGCGGCCGTGACCGCGATCGCGTCATCGGCGGAGGCGACCGCCTCCTGCGCCACGTATCCACCCGCACCGTCGCTGAGGAAGGCGATGAAACCCGTGTCGTAGAACTGCGAGCCGACCAGGTCCGGAAAACGATCCCCGTTGAGATCCACCACCGACAGATCCAGCGCGACGTTCTGATACGGGTGTCCGTAGTAGTAGAAGTCCGTCGTGAAGGCCCCGGAGCCGTCGTTGCGCAAGAGGGCGAGCTTGCCGTCCTGCACACTCTGATCGAACGCGAAGCTCGACGTGTATCCGATGTCGAGGTCTCCGTCGTCATCCGCGTCGAGGAGGGCGACGGCGGAGTTCGCCCCGGTGTTGCTCGTGGGAAGCACGTGGAGATAGACCGTCGGGGGCGCAAAGGCACCGGTCCCCGACCCGAAAAGGATGCTGACCGCTCCGTCCTTGTCGTGCGCGACCGCGAGGTCGATGTTGCCGTCGCCGTCCAAGTCGCCCGCCTCCAGTCGGAACGGGGACTGCGGCACTGGGTAGGTCGTGGGAGGACCGAAGGCGCCGGTCCCGTCATTGAAGAGGATCGAGATGTCATGCCCGAACCCGGCCAAGCCCCAATTCGCGACGGCGATATCCGCATCACCGTCGTTGTCGAAGTCGGCCGCGGTGATCCCGGTCGGCCCCCGGGGACCGGCTGGGTAGTACGTGGCCGGGCTCAGGGCGCCGGTTCCGTCGTTGCGGAGGATCGCGATTCGCGACGCGATCCCGTTGATGTCGGTGTCGCTGGTCGCGACATCGAGGTCTCCGTCGCCGTCGACATCCACGGTCACCACACCCCAAGCGCCGTTCTGGACGGAGTAGAAGATCGGTTCGTCAAACACCGTCGTTCCGCCCGCGTCCTGCCCCGCGTTCAGGAAAACCCGGATGCCGCCGGTGTAGACACCCTGGCCCGCAACGATGTCGGGCAGGCCGTCGCCGTCGAGATCACCGGTGGTCACGTCGACGAGATACCGGCCGGGCGCCGCCGACGACTCGCTGCTTTCGTAGGAGCGCCACGGACCTTCGAAATACGGCTGTGCGGCCGCCGTTCCGGCCGCCAGCGTTGCGAGAATCACCAGAAAAGACCTGGAAGGAAGTTGCATCATCACCTCCGCGAAGATTGGTTGTCGCGATCCGCTCATCGGCGAGGAGCAGTCGCTCGCCGGCCCAAGCGATCGACTCGCATGGCCGCCAATTTCGCCCCGGCGTGCTACGGGCCATCACTCTTCATGGAGCGGCGGACGGGGCCGCGTGATACGAGAATCCGCGCTCAGCGGACGTAGGAAGCCCCGTTCAGGTCCAACGTCTGCCCTGTCGCATGGGTCGCCAACCCGGAGGCGAGAAAGCAGATCGCGTGCGCGATGTCCGAGGCGGGGGCGATCGTCCCGATCGGGATTTCCCGGGCGGTGCGCTCCCGCGACGCGGGGTCCTCCGCGAAGGAGGCCTGGGCCATGTCGGTCTCGACCCACCCCGGCGCGACTCCGTAGGTGAAGATGCCCCGTGCGCTGTAGGCGCGGGCCAGAGTCTTCGTGAGCGAGATCATCCCGCCCTTCGACGCCGCATAGGCCCAGTGGTCGGGACCGTCGCCGCGAAACGCCGCCCGGCTCGCGACGTTGACGATCGCTCCCCCCGATCCGTGTCCGAGCCAGTGCCGGATGGCTTCACGGCAGAGATCCGCGGTCGCAGTCAGGTTCACTTGCAGGGTTTTCTGCCAGACGGAGTACCATTGTTCGTCGGACGCATCCAGCGGGGCCGGCTCGTAGACGCCCGCGTTGTTGACGAGGATGTCGATTCGACCTCTCCAGGCGAGAGCGTCTCCCCACAGTCGGTGGGCGGCTCCCGGCTCTGCCAGATCCGCTCGGACCGGGTGGCAACGATCGGGACCGGCCCCCTCCGCGACCTCGCGAGCGGCTTCCGTGTGCGTGGTGTATCCGACGATGACGTGGGCACCGGTTCGGCAGAATGCCGCGACCGTCGCCGCCCCGATTCCGCGGGATCCACCGGTGACGAGCGCCACCTTGTTCGTGAAGTCGATCATGGAAGTCTCCGCGGTCGTGTCCATCCGACGGGCGGCCCGTGATGCGTCACCGGCGACGCGCGAGCTCCGAAGCTACCACGAAACCCGGCGGCGCCGAGCTTCGCGAATCCCGATCTTGCGTGGCGACCCATATCCCATGCTGGAATCATCGTGGTGGAAACCGAGGAACCACTCGGAAGGTGGACGAGCGCTCGCTCCCACTCACGGGTGCCGAACCCGGCCCGATGCGCCGCCGTCTTGTTTCGGAAGGACTCTCTTCTGGAGGAACCCATGACCGACATTCCCGGGACCCATTCGCGCGAAGAAACCTCGTATCCGGTGCGGTTCCGCTTTGCGCGGGTCGTGCTCGTCATCGCCGCGACGCTCGCGGCGGCGGGCGCCGCCTATGCCGTCGAGTCCTACCACCGGCTCGCCGACCTCACCGGCGACGGCCTGGTCCCGCCGGTTCAGACCGGAGCCAACGGCAGGTGGCGCGCGCACTGGGTCGGCAACGAGTATCGGCCGACGCTCGCGTTCGACACTCTGGAGGTGGTCGTCGAGTTCTCGGGCCTCGAAGGCGCGCCCACCGAGCTACGCGTCTACGAGGAACAACCGTCGGGCCGGCTACCCGACTTGGTCCTCCTCCGGGACGGGGACATCGAGTCCGGTACCGTCTACCAGATCGAGGGCGCCCTCGTCGGCGACGACTTCCTCCAGCGATACCGATGGGCGGCCCTGGCCACGACGGCTCATCCGGATGGTGAGATCGCAGGCGAGACCTACGCGGTCACCCATCTCGCCTCGTGCGGTCACTTCGTCTACCTGTTCGGTGGCTGCTACTACTTCTTCGACTACGACCGCGCGGAGCGGGAGCTCGTCGTCCACGAGCTTCCTTGGACGGATCCACGCCCGGTGTTCCTCGAGGCGGACTACACTCAAGAGCCGTCGTCGTGCAGCCGCTATCACTACGACTTGTTGAACGTTCAAGTCTCGCCTTGTCCGACGGAAGATCTCGGATGCGGCCGCTTCGTACGGGACAACATCGACTATTGCCACACGTTCAGCACGCCGGACGGAGGGTTCTACTCCGTTCAAGATCTGGACGGTGTCGCCGACTACGACTCGCTCCACATTTGGGGTGTCGTCAATCACAATTCGCGAAGCGTTTGCCTCTACGACGAGGATATCTACGTGGACAAGTTCGAGCAGTGCGGGGACTCGCTCTATCCCGTGCTCGAGACGTCCTGGGGATCGCTGAAGAAGCGCTTCAGCAAGGACTGATAGGCTGTCCGGCACTCGGCGTCGCGGTCGCCTCCAGACACCGGGCGCTCGGTGGTCTCGATGCGCGGGAGGTCGCGGGGGTTTCCAGACGCCAGGCGGTCGGCGGTCCCGAGGCGCGGGACGTCACGGAGGTCTGCAGACACTCGGTCTCGCCGTGTCGTATCCGGGACGCTGGGCGTCGCGGTGTCTCCAGACGCTGG
>JAGQHR010000439.1 GCA_020431745.1 Candidatus Eiseniibacteriota bacterium | reverse complement strand
CCGTCGCCCAGATGGCCGTCCCGGTCGGCGCCCCCGTCACGGTCGAATCGCCGTTCGATCCCTCCTTCGCGTTGTGGACCTCGGCGAATCCGGGACCGCGCCCCGCGCTGCACTACGCGCTCACGACCTCGGGCCCGGTGCGGCTCGCGATCTACGACGGAACGGGGCGTGCTCTGGGATCGGTTCTGGAGCAAGCCGCATCGGGGGCCCACACGGTTGAGTGGGAGTCGTGGGCCTCGGCGCGCGCTCCGCTCCCGGCCGGAATCTATTGGGTTCGCCTGGAAGCCCTCCACCAGGATCGGATCGTCCGCCTGACCGTGGTCCGTTGACCGAAACGGCGAACCGGACTTAGCGCGCGCGGCGCAACGCCGCGTCGAGCCGCGCGTGCAAGACCGGCCCCAACTTCCCCATCGTCAGGCCGAGCGCGAGCCCGACCAGGGCATCGATCGCGTAGTGGAATCCCCCGTACACCGTTCCAAAGACGATCCCGCAGGTCAGAATCGTGATGAGGACGGCGAGCGGGCGCGGCGCGAAACGCCACGCGGAGATCGCGACGACCGTGGCGGTCGCGCAGTGGGAGGACGGGAAGGCGGTTCCGATCGCGGCGCCGCGTTCCAACGTTCCGTAGACGAGCGGCGGAAAGATGGACCCGGGCGCATTCACATGCGGAAACGTGTAGTACGGCCCCTCCACCGGAAAGAGGACGAAGACGAACTGACAAAGGAAGAAGGTCGCGCTCACCGTGGTCGCGACGATGCGGAAGCGGTCGTATCTCCGCATGAGGTACAGCGTGAAACCGAGGAGGGGGAGAAGCCACAGATAGAGCCAGTAGCTGAGATGGAGGAATTCGCTGAGCGGCGCCCACGGCAAGCGGGCTGCCAGATCGGCATTCGGGTGTCCGCCGAAGAGCGCGCGATCCCAACCGATCACGGCATCGTCGAAGTAGCCGGAAGGGACCACCTGGTTGATCATCCCCGCCACCGCATAGGCCGGTCCGATCGCGAAGAGCGCATGCGCGTCCCGCAGGAAGCGAAAGAGGCGCCATCGGGGCGGAGGCAGCCACCGCAAGGAGATCAGCACCGCGAGATACGCCGCGAAGCCCAGGGCCAGCCACGGGGCGTGCTCCACGCGACGGAAACCGATCCCGATGATGATGAGATCGAAGGCCGCGAAGACCATCGCGACGAGATCCGCCGGAAGGTACCCGGGCGCCACCCGCGAGCTTCCGAGATCCGTCGTTGCTTCCGATTCCCCGGCCATGACGAACGCTTCCGCTACAGCCATCGTTGCTCACGGTACCAGTTGAGAGTTTCGTGCAGTCCGTCCTCGAGGAGGATTTGTGGCTGGAACCCCCAATCCCGCATCGCCCGTGCCGGGGAACAAACCCAGTGGGGCTGCCGCATATCCCGGACGCGACCGCGATTGAGAAGAGCCGTCTTGCCGATCACCTTGGCGCCGGTTTCGGCGAGGGCCGCCACCGACATCGAGACCCAGGACGGGATACTCACGAGACGGGGAGACACGTGCATGATCTGTCCGGCGAGCTGCCCCACCGAGACCCACGTGTGCTCTTCGCCGTCACTCACGTAGTAGACACCGCGCACGTCGGACCGCGCGACCGCGAGCGTGGCCTGCACCAAATCCGCCACGTGGATGAGGCTGAGCCGCGCGGATTCGGGCGCCGGCAGCGGCAGCACGCCGTTCTTGACGAGCCGGAACAGGAGCAGCACGTCGCTGTCGCGAGGACCGTACACGGTCGGAGGCCGCAGCACGACGGCGCGGAACTTCCCACTGCTCTGCGCGACCTCGAAGAGTCGCAGCTCCCCGGCGAGCTTGCTTCGTCCGTAGGGAGTGATGGGAGTGTCCGGATCGTCTTCCGTGCGGTGGGGCAGCGGTTGGCTTTGCGTCGCGATGGCCGGTCCGCCCGCCGCCAACGAGCTACAGTAGACGAAGAACCCGCCGGGATCCCCGCGCTCCGCCAACGACTCGGCGAGATTGCGGGTCCCGATCTCGTTCACTTCCTGGAACTCGAGCTCGGAGCGCGCTTCGGTGAGAGCCCCGAAGTGGAAGACGCTCTGCACGCCGATGCAAGCGCCGGCCAACGAGGCTTTGTCGGTCACGTCTCCGTACGCGATCTCCAGCGACAGCCCGCGCAGCCATCGCAGCTTGCTGCTGCGTCGGACGAGCGCGCGCACGCGGTAGCCCTGACGCAGGAGGGTCTCCGCAACGTGGGAGCCGACGAAGCCGCTGGCCCCCGTGAGGAGGACTCGTCCCGGTATGGGCTCGGCCGAACCTGTTTCCTGGGAAGGCACGGACACCCTCAACGGACGATCGACCGGTCGTAGACGCGATAGGTCTTGTAGACGGTAGCCCCGAGCGCTTCGAGCGGCCGTCTCATCAGCTCGTTGTCCTCGAGGATCCAGGAGAACTCGCCGGCGTGATATCCGCGGCGAACGCCATCGCTGTAGAGCATTGCATACATCAGGAGGTCGGCACCCAGTCCCCGGTGTTCCTCCACGATCCCCAGGGTGAGAACGCGCACACGGTGGATCCGTCGCGACTCGATCAGGATCCGCAGGAGGCCGAACGGGAAGAGCCGGCCGTTGGCCTTGGCGAGCGCCTGGTTGACATCCGGAAGGGCGAGCGCGAAGCCGATCGGTTTGCCGTCGAGCTCAGCGAAGAGGATGAGCCGCGGATCGAGCACCGGTTTGAGCGACGCCGCCATGTGGTCGATCTCGGCGTCGGTCATGGGAACGAATCCCCAGTTCTTCTGCCAGGCCCGATTGTAGAGATCGCGCACCAGCTCGACTTCACGGCCGAAGTTCTTCTTTTCGAGGAAGCGGATCGCGATCTTGGTGCGCTTCGTCAGGCGCTCGGCCAGTTTGAGCACCCGGTCCGGGGGAACCCGATCGTCGAGGTAGTAGGCGAGAAGATCCATCGCCTTGGTGAATCCGTGGCTCTCCAGATGCTCGATGTAGTAGCGCGGATTGTAGGTCATCATGACCATCGGAGGGGAATCGAAGCCGTCGACCAAGAGGCCACACTCCTCATTGGTGGAGAAGCTGGCCGGTCCCCGCATCCGGTCCATGCCCTTCTCGGCGAGCCAGGCGGAGGCAGCCTCGAAGAGGGCTGCGGAGATCATCGGATCGGGCAGCACCTCATAGAAGCCGAAGAACCCGGTTTTCTCCTCGTGAACCTCGTTGTGGAGATGGTTCACGATCGCGGCGATGCGTCCGACCACGGCTCCGGCGCGTCCCAGCGGTCCGTCTTCGCGGAGCCGGGCCAGGAAGTACTCCACCTCGCCGTGCTGATGGAACGGATGTTTGGATCGGTCGAGCATCTTGCGCAGGTCGCTGATGAGCGGCGGCACCCAATTGCGGTCACCGCGATAGACCCGCCAGGCGAACTTGATGAACTCGTCGAGCTCGCGCGCTCCTTGCACGGGGGTGACTTGCACGGAAGGTAGCGGCATGGGAAGGCCTAGCGTCCAGGACCCGGGCCGGTCTCACCGGTCCGCGATCCTGCACGATCCATAGTTCGAACCATGGTCCCGCGAGATTTCCGCGCGACCGGGAGCAACGCCATTCGTATCGCAGTCACTAGATGAGACCGACCTGCTTCCCTGCTTTGCTGATCTTTTCCAACGCCTCGTCGATGAGATCGTCCGTGTGGCTGGCCATCAGGCTGGTCCGGATCCGCGAGGTCCCTTCCGGCACCGCCGGCGGAATGACCGGATTCGTGAAGACGCCGTTGTCGAGCAGAGCTCGCCAGAACTGGAAGGTCTGCATGAGAGGGCCGACGATGATCGGGATGATCGGCGTCGTCGTCGTGCCGGTGTTGAAGCCGAGCGCGTCGAGCCCTTCCTGCAGTCGCTTCTTGTTGTGCCAGAGCCGCTCGCGCAGCTGCGGCTCGGAACGCATGATCCGGAGGCACTCCCGCACGGTCGCAACCGCGTACGGCGGCATCGAAGCGCTGAAGATGAGGGAGCGCGCGTGATGCTTGATGTAGTGCATGACCGCTTCGTCTCCCGCCGCGAAGCCTCCGATGGAGGCGAACGACTTGGAG
>JAGQHR010000043.1 GCA_020431745.1 Candidatus Eiseniibacteriota bacterium | reverse complement strand
TCTCGCTTCCGTCGCTCGCGGCCGGCGCCGTCCTCTCCTGCGCGCGCGCTCTCGGCGAGTTCGGCGCCACCCTGACCTTCGCGGGGAATCTGCCCGGACGGACCCAGACGATGCCCCTCGCGGTCTACGTCGCGCTCCAGTCGGATCTGCAGGCTGCGGTCACCCTCTCGGTCGTCCTGGTGATCTTTTCGTTCGCGCTGCTTCTCCTACTACGCGCTCCGATGGTGCCACGAGGCTTCCGTGCTCGACGCTGAGCTCACCCACCGCTTCCGCGAGTTCGATCTCGAGGTCCGGATCGGCGCGGAGGACGCGTCCACCGCGGTGATCGTGGGCGCGAGCGGGTCGGGCAAGACCACGTTCCTGCGCGCGCTCGCCGGCACCCTCGTCCCCGACACCGGAACGATCCGCGTGGACGACGAAACCTGGCTCGACACGGCGCGGAACGTGCGGGTTCCACCGCACCGGCGCGCGATCGGATACGTGCCGCAGGACTACGGCCTCTTCCCGCATCTCGACGTTTTCGCGAACGTCGCCTTCGGACTGCGCGCCGGCGGGGATCGCCGCGATCTGCGCCGGCGTGTCGAGATGGCCCTCGAGCGAGTCTCGGCCGGCGCGTGGGCACAACGAAAGCCGCACGAGCTGTCCGGGGGTCAGCAGCAGCGCGTCGCGTTGGCCCGAGCTCTCGTCCTGGAACCGAAGGTCCTGCTGCTCGACGAGCCGCTCTCCGCGCTCGACGTCCAAACGCGTCGCACCGTCCGGGTCGAGCTCGCCCGCTTGCTCGTGACCCTCCCCTGCATCACCGTCCTGGTCACCCACAGTCCGCTCGAGGCGATGCTCTTCGGAGGAAAGATCGTCGTCATGGAGCACGGACGAGTCACGCAGAGCGGCGCCCGGGAAGATCTGCTCCAGCATCCCAAGTCCCGTTACGTCGCTGAGTTCTTGGGCGTGAACCTGCTGCACGGCGAGATCGTGGAACGTGCGGACGGGATCGCGCACGTCCGCTGTGGCGGCGAGATCGTGTCCGTGCCCGATCCCGGCTCCGTGGGGGAAGTCTTTCTGACGTTGGCCCCGCGCGAAATCACCCTGCATCTCGAGCGTCCCCAGGGCAGCGCGCAGAACGTGTTCCGCGGCTCCGTTCTGGAGGTCGCGCCGGAAGCCGCGTCGAGCGGTTTGGTGCGCGTGGCGCTGGGAACCGACGTCCAGCTGGTGGCGGAGGTGACGAGTGTATCCGCGGCGGCGCTCGGATTGACGGTCGGCCAGCAGGTGTTCGCGGCCTTCAAGGCCAGCGCCGTCGAGGCTTATCGATGATGTGCCGAGGCTGAGCGCTGAGCGGACGTTGGATGATGCGCCGAGGCTGGGCGGTGACCAGACGTTGGATGATGTGCCGAGGCTGAGCGCTCAGCGCGGCAGCACCCTCTTGAGGAACGGGAGCCCGAGCACCGAGGGGATCCAGTACCCGAACAACGTGTAGAGCAGACCCACCCCCAACGAGACTTCGGGGGACGCGAAGCCCTGGAAGAGCACGATGATCGCGGAGTCGCGCGTCCCCATCCCGCTCAGGGTGAGCGGAAGCAGCCCGACGAAGATGGCCAGCGGCAGCGCGCCGATCGCGAGCCCGAACGGCACCGGCTGCCCGAGCGCCACATAGCAGAGATAGAGCTGGGTCACGCTCGCCATCCAATTGAGCACCGTATAGAGCACGACCTCGGCCAGAAGCGATGGCGACTCCGCGAGGAGGCGCAGCGATCGCAGGACGCCCTCGGCCTTGTCCGCGAACTTCGCGGGAATCGGCAGCCGCGCCTTGAGCAGGACTGCGATCGCGACGAGCCCGGCGACCAGGCCGCCACCGGCAAGCAAGGCCAGTCGGGGACGATGGAACGCGAGGCAGCCGACGAGGGCCAACGCGAGGAGGACCAGGATGTCGACGGTCCGTTCGGCGAGCACGGAGCCCAGGACGAGCCGGACCGGGACCCGCCCCTTGAGGTAGTAGGCCTTGACGAAATCGCCCGTCTTCGACGGCGTGATCGTGCCCATCGGCCAGGCCGCCATGATCATGTCGCAGCCTTCGCGGAAGCTGATGTGATAGCCGAGCGCCCGCAACATCCGCTTCCAACGCAGCGCGGAAAAGGTGGGAAAGAGGATCGTCACGGCGAAGGCGAGCGCGATCAGGGGACGGTTCGCGGTGACCAGGACTTGCCGGACGCGCCCGTAGTCGAGCCGCGTCGAGAGCAGGACGAAGACGAAGATCGTGAGCGCCGCCAGGATGCCCCAGCGGATCCAGCCCTTCTTGCCCCCCGCCATCTTCGCGACCAGCGATTCCGTCTCGACGACGTCCCCCGGCGCGCGCTCCCCCGGCTCCACTCCGTTCACTCCTCGACGCGCCGCTCGCGCAGGCCGTCGTAGTAGTCGATCCGCCGGGACATCGTCACCGTTCCGGTTCGATTGAGCCGATCCAGCACTTCCGGCTCGAGGTCGATTCCCTGCATAGTGAGCTCCTGGGGCTGGAAGTAGCGTGACTGCGGAACGTAACGCACGTGAAACTCGTCTCCCAGGAGCAGGCGTGTGAACGCCGCCGCTGTCCCCTTTTCGATCCGATCGCGAATCACGAACTCGTCGGCTCCGAAGGATACCTCACGGCTCCAACGGACGGGGGACGCTCCGCTCCGCGTCATGAGGAGCTTGCGAATCCAGCCCTTGATCTCGTAGGCGAGACGGGTCTGCCACCCCACGGCGAGCATGAAGACCCGGAATCCGATCATGGTGATCGGATTGAACAGCTTCATCACCATGAAGTGGGCCGGCGACTCGACCGCGACCGTCGCCGCCGCGGGAGATCCCCCCGAGGAACCGCGTGACTCCGCCGCCTCCTGCGGTCCCCGCGCCCGGTTGCCTTCGCTGATCCACTGGGAGGTGATGACCTTCCCGTCCGCGAGCTGCGCCAGGAATCCGCAGTCGTTTTCCACCGAGGCTCCGGTATCGAGACGGAAGTGTTTGACGACTCCACCTTTCGCGAGATTGACCAGCGTGTAGTACGCACGGCCCCGGGCATCGACCCCTTTGCGGGCGTAGATCTTGGCGCCCGGCCAGTAGCGCTGGAACGGCTCTCCCTGGTCCGGAAGAGCGGGCAGCGGATCGGGACGACCGCCATAGTCCACCCACGACTGGAGCAGCTCGGGAATCCGATAGAGGAAGTACCGGTCCTCCTGGATCTCCGGCGGGACGAGCGCGCCCTCGGCAAGGCCCTCCAGCAGACGTTGCGCCACCGCCGCAGCCAGCCCGTTTCCCTGACCGGCGTAGACCTCGAACCCGTGCGGGTAGAAGTGCAGCGTCTGCCGGCTCCCCATCGAGCCCGCATAGTGCTTGTTGGGATAGGCGAAGTAGGCGGCGAAGTCGATGGCACGCCGGCAGACCGTTTCGGTCCGTTCGTCCTGATACAGCTTGTGGAGCTTGGAGAGGAAGCTCACGGTCGCGGAGAGGTAGCCGAGGTCCGCCCCGTCGTACTCCAGACACCATCCCTCGTCACGCGTCTGCGCCAGGAAGTCGTCCAGACGCACCCGGAACCCGTCCAGGAGCTTCTTTTCGCCGAGCAGCGCATACGCTTCGTAGATGGGCAGCACCGCCATCGCATGGTGATTGGCGAGGACCCCGGGCTCGTCGTACTTCGCGAGAAAACGGCCCGCGCGCGCGACCGCCTCGAGGAATCGGTTGCGTTCGGACTCGGGAAACTCCGAGCCGAGCAACCGATAGGAATCGCACATCACATAGAGCAGGAATCCGGTCGGTCCCGCCCATCCGCGCTCGTTGGGGTAGAACTCGTCGAAGGAACCGTCGCTCTTTTGGATCCGCATCCAATAGTCGATCCCGGCCAACGTCCACTCCCGGATCTTGGGAGACCGAAAGTAGGGATTGTCGGGAAACGGCGTGACGTAGGCCAATGCCAGCGAGTGCACGCCGAACTGGGCGATCGCGGAGGGAAAGTCGAGCGTCCGGCAGAGCCAGTACTCCCGATTGAAGCATCCATAGGTCCGGCTGAGCGGATTGCGATCCTGCAGAGAGAGCAGGCGCGGAATCTGGGAAAGGCCCTTCTTCGCGTAGACGTCCCGCAAACTGCTTCCAACCACCTTCGCCGCCCCGATCGTCGCTGCCGAGGTTCCCGGCTCCGTTCCTCCGTCGCTCACGTGCGTGCCGCCTCCGTCCCCGCGCTCGCGCGGTCTTCTCGGTCCATCCAATCTTCCTGCAGGAACTCGGCGGCCGCTTCCGCCGCTCCCTCCCGCAGTCGTCGTTCCGTGATCCCGATCGCCACCGGAGAAATGTCGCAAGCAATCCAGCGTCGTCCGAGCTTGGCCGCGGCCGCCGGGGTGGTTCCCGAACCGCAGCAGAAGTCCGCGATCAGGTCACCCGGATCCGAAGTCGCCGCCAGGATGCGCTCCAGGAGCGCCACCGGCTTCTGCGTCGGATAGCCCGTCCGCTCGCGCGCGTCCTGCGTGATCCAGGGGATCTCCCAAACATCATCCAGGTAGCGGAACCGGTACCAACCCCGCTCGTCCCGATACTCCGGCACGCCCTGCCGCCCCATGCGGTGCGCGAGGTACTTCTTTTCCTGCAGGCGATGGAAGGTCGGCGTCGTCCGCGCCTCGCCGCTCGGCTCCGAGGAACCAGCCCGCTCTCCGCTCCGACCCCGCTGGGCGTCGTAGTTCTTGGTGCAGTCCTTGGTGTAGTACAGGATCGTGTCGTGCTTGCGCGCGAAGCGTTGCCGCGGCACCCCGCCCGTGGCATACCGCCAGATGATCTCGTTCTGGAAGTTTTCGTCCCCGAAGACGCGGTCCAGAAGGATCTTCGTTCGATGTACCGTGCGCCAGTCCAGGTGCAGGAAGAACGCCCCACCCGGACGCAGCACGCGATGCACCTCCCGGCAGAGCTCGCGCAACCACCGCGAAGGTCGCCCGTTTCTCCCCGGATCGACGTAAGCCGCCTCTTCCCCCAGTCCGTGCCGACCGTCGCGTCCGCGCAGGAAGGTCCGAGTCCGTCCCGCGCCGAACGGGGGATCCAGATAAACCAGATCGACGCCGTCGGACGGGAGAGCGCGGGCGACCTCGAGCCCGTCCGCTCGCAGCAGGCGACAGGGGCCGGTCATGTCCAGGTTGGCGGTCACAAGAGGTCGATTGTAGGCAAGCGCGTAGAGGAGGGCCAGCCGAGATGACGGACGGAGCCGTGTCCCGGCGAACCATCCGGAAACGCCGGAGGCATGGGCCTACTCCATCAGCTCGACGTTCCAGTACTCGTTCGAGATGAACTGCTCCCAGGAGGTCCGCCGCTGGGTCAACGGGATGGTCACGAACGGGGACCACCGCGGCTCGGCCGGCGCCCGCAACAGGTGCAGCCCCGCCTCGCCGAGCGTACGGTTGGCCTTCTTGCGATTGCAGCGGATGCAGGCGAGGACGCAGTTCTCCCAGCTCGAATGCCCTCCGCGGGAGCGCGGATTCACGTGGTCGATCGACAGGTCCTGCATGGGCGGACGTCCGCCGCAGTACTGACAGGTGTAGCCGTCGCGCCGATAGAGATTCTTGCGCGAGAACGTCACTCTTCGTCGCGGATAGGCGGCGTAATGCGTCAGGAGCACGATCTCGGGCACCTTGAGGCGAAGGCTCACCGTCGAGATGCAGGGCTCGTCCTCGGCGACACGCAGTGCAGACCAGGAGTCGAAGTCGTGGAGGCTGTAATCTTGAGGCAGGATCGCACGGGCTGCCTTGCGGTAGATCAGGCAGATCGCGGAGCGAACCGGCACCGTGCCGATCGGCACCCAGTGGCGATTCAAAACCAACGCGGGCTGATCGAGACTCAAAACAACCTCGCTCGAATCTAGCTCGAACCTAGCAAGTCTAACCCGCTCAAAGAGTAACACGCTCCCCGCAGCAAGTCAAACCAACCGGGGGTCTCTCCTTCCGGAGCAGAGCGCCGTCCACGACCCAACGGCCTCGATTGTACGCCACGGTGCACGGAAGGACCCGGATCGTTCCTCTCGCGGCACCGCCTGTATCTCCGTACCGTCCGATCGTGCCGGGAGCCTTCCGTTTCACGACGATAACCCCTTTCCTTATCGGCAGCTCCGGCTCGCGTCGCCACCCGGACGCCCGCCCGCACCGCGGTCTGGCACGGACGTTTCGATACGGAGATCCGATGCGCGACACGAGAGCAGAGCACGGAACCGAGACCACGAAGGAGCATTTGATGATCGAGAATCCGATGAACCAGAATCCCCGCCATCCGCAGACACCGAGCTCCCACCGCATGCGCCGGTCGATCCGCAGGCAGGTCCTCATCCTCTCCGCGGTGACGATCGCAGCGACCGGCCTCACCCTCCCCGCCCAAGCAGGTCCCCACACGCGAGCCCACGTGACCGTCGTGCGCTGTCCGGTCCCGGTCGTCGTGACCAAGCCCGTGGTCGTCCCAAAGACGGTGGTGACGCATCCCGTCCGGGCGGGCTACCGCTGGGTGGCGGGACACTGGGACTACCGTCCGAAGACGGATCGCTGGGTGTGGATCGAGGGCCATTGGGTCAAGCGTTAGGGCCCGCAGCCCGGGAACCGGCGATCAGCCACCCATCGCCGCCTGGAACGCCTGCGGATCCAGCGGCGAGACCGTGGCCACACGGGCGTTCTCCTGCACGTGGGCCCGCGTCTTCATCCCGACCAGCGGAGCATGGATTCCCGGGCTCGAGCGCGCGAACTGGAGGGCCCGCTGGGCCGGCGTGGTCAGACCCGCCATCTTCGAGAACGTCGCGGGCAGATGTCCCAGGATCTGACCCTGCAGCAGCGGCACGCTGGTCACGGTGAGCATGCCGAAGACCTGCGCGGCGACCAGGATCGGCACCTGCTGCCCCTGCACGGCCTGCGAGGGAACGTTCACCGCCTCCAGCATCCCGAGGTTGTAGGGCAGTTGGAGCGCGCGAAAGCGATGCCCGACACCGCCCACCTTCTCGGCCAGGGCATAGAGCTCCGCGAGGTCCAGATGCTCTTTGCGATCGGTCGGCACGCGGAAGCCGTTCCAGGTCGCGACCCCGTAGATGCCGATCCGTCCCTTTTCCGCTTCTGATTCGAGATACGCGAATGCGTTCTCGACGCGGATCGCGAACTCCTCGCGGGAGACCTCGTCGAGCTGCTGCTCCAGGTTGTGCAGGAAGTAGACGTCGACCGCTGCGAGCCCGAAGTTTTCCAGGCTGCGCCCGAGCTGATTCTCCAGGTACTTCGGCGCGATGCAGTGACACCCCGCGACGACTTCGCCCGGATCGGCGATGCCGGGGTCGAAGTAGGTGCGACGGAGATAGCCCGCCGGGTCGGCGGGAGCGTCACCGTCGAACGGGAGATAGCCGCCTTTGGTCATGACCAGGATTTCGTCGCGCTGGATCTCTCCCTGATCGATGAGCGTGCGGATTCCCTTTCCGAGCGCGCGCTCGCTGCGCTGGTGGCGGTAGTTGATCGCGCAGTCGATCACGTTGATCCCCGCACGAACGGCCTCCTGGACGGCGTCGCGATACTGATCGTCCGCGGCCGGCGTGGTCGGCCCCGTGTACGATCCCATCCCCACGCTCGAGAGCCGCAAGGTGCCCTCGGCGTCCGCCGCGTCCATCGAGCCCGGCCAGGTCCGAAAGTGATCGGACGCAACCTTTTCCCGCATGCGAGCCTCATAGCGACGGGTACCTTCGGGACTGGCCAGAACGGACACGGAACCTCCTTTGGGTGGAACACGCTCGGGTGCAGTATTCCACGGAGACCGCGAGCGCCACAAGGCGCGTGGCCGAGCAGGAATCGGATCGAGCAGGAAGGGGAAGAACGATGCGCATTCTCGTCATCGGAGGGACTCGCTTCATTGGAGCCGCGGCGGTCCGGCGGCTGCACGAGCTGGGACACGAGGTCGCCGTCTGCAACCGCGGGCAGGCTCCGAACGCGCCGCCGGAAGGCGTGCAGCAGATTCGGGGGGACCGCGACGATCTGGTGGCATCACGCGCCGACTTCGAACGATTCGCGCCCGAGGTCGTGCTGCACAACGTCGTCATCCGGAAGGAGCACGTCGAGCACGCGCTCGCGACCTTCCGCGGTGTCGCGCGCCGTCTCGTGATGGTCAGCAGCTGCGACGTGTACCGCGCCTATGGTCGCCTGATCGGAACTGAGCCCGGCGCTCCCGATCCCGTGCCGCTCGACGAGACCGCACCCGTCCGCGCGAAGCTCCATCCGTACCGCGACCGTTTTCCGGATCCGGCGCATCCCCTCCACTGGTATGACAAGATCCCGGCCGAAAGCCTCGCCCTCTCCGATGCCGAGATGGAAGGTGTGGTGCTCCGTCTGCCGATGGTGCTCGGTCCCCACGACTACCAGCACCGGCTCTTCCCGTTCTTCAAACCGATGGAAGACGGCCGTCGCGCCCTCGTCTACGAGGACACCTACGCCTCCTGGTGTTCAACGTACGGCTACGTGGGCAACGTCGCCGAGGCGATGGCGGTCGCCTGCACGCACCCGCAGGCGCGCGGCAGCTACAACGTGGGCGACGCCTCCCCCTCGATCGCCGACCTCGCGCGCCAGGTCGCGCAGAAGGTGGGATGGGACGGCGAGATCGTCACCGCTGCAAAGACGGACCTACCTCCGGAGCTGCATCCGGATATGGACACCGCCCAAGGACTGGTCTGCGACTGCCGCAAGCTCGAGCGCGAGCTGGGGTACCGGCCGCTCTTCGACCTCGATCAGACGTTGGAACGGACGCTGGAGTGGGAGCGCGCCCATCCGCCGGAACCGATTCCCCCAGGAACGCTGCAGTACGAAGCGGAGAACGCGTACCTGGCGAAGCGCGGCTGAGGGCGCGGCGCGGCCGAGGCGTAGCCGCGGGCGCGGACCCCGCGCCCCGCGCCTTCGGCCCGCTACCAGCTCAGGACGACGTAGAGTGAGGGCGTGAAGTCGAGGGAAACCTTGGTGTCGTTTCCTTCGCGCACGGTTTTCTGGATCCGTGGCTCCTCCTGGTTCTCGTCGACGGTCTTTTCGGTCGAGCTGTCGTGCGTGCGAACGACCGTCAGCGGATCGACGGCGGCCGAGAACGAGACCGGTCCCCAAACACGGGCTGCCATTCCGAGGGTCACTCCTCCGCCGACGCTCCATGCGTGCCGTTCCGATTCGCGGCGGGTGATTCCGTAGCGCGCCACATCATAGTTGGTCTCTTCGGTGGCATCCGACACTCCCACGACGAGGCGCACACCCCAGTAGCTGCGGACCGCCGGGTTCGCGCGTTCCCCCCAGATTCCACTCCAACGCCGCCACTCCGGATAGAAGTACGCGGTATGGCTCTGATCGTCCTGGTGAGAGGAGTAGCCGGAACCGTCCGTGTCGTCGTCGTCGTAGTCACTGTCGGAGTCGTTCCACGAGATCGCGACGTCGCAACCCAGGTCCGACGTCCGCGAGACGCGATGAAAAACTCGGGCGCGGGAACCCGCCCCGTTCCCATACGGAAACGCCCGCACGCTCCAGACGGGATCCGCTTCGGCTTCATCGGCGCACGCGGTGCTCCCATCCGCCAACAAGGACATCGCTCCGATCAACAGCAGCCAACAGGACACGCCGCCGAGAAACGCGCGGCCAGGATGCAGCTTCAAGAGAACCTCCCTATCTCCGTGGCGATGGTTTGCGTCGCGGCCCGTCTCCGTTGATGCCGACCGACGGGACGCGTGATCGGGGCTCCTCGCATACTCGGCCGGGGCACGCGGTTCAGCCGAGGAGCGATGTTCCTGCGATAGTGGGCGGACCGTCGTAGGCGGCCGATCCGTCTCGGCCCGCGCGGGCCGACACTCCCAGTCAATGGAGCATACGCACTGGTCGGATCCCCTGCCATCCAAGGGACTCTCCTAGGTGCCCCCAAGATCTGGTGGGGGACGATTCCCGTCGCCCCTGCGAGCCGACATCGACTCGGACAGGATGACCGACGTCGCTCAGGACCGGCCGTTTCGGGGAGGCAAGAGCGACCGGGGGCAAGCCCTCATACGGGATTTCGCGTAGTCGTGCTGGTCATTTCACGACTGCGGCCGACCCTTACGAGCCGGGATAATAGATTCAGCGCGCTCGGGACCCGGCATCCGGCGCGGCCACCTGGAGACGGTCGGAATCGGCTCGACGATCCGGCAGCGCACCCTCAGCCAAGGAGATGCATCCTCGATGATGGAAACCGATGTCCGCCACAACCCGGGACTCCTCAAGCTCGATCTCTACTGCAAAGGTCTCCGGATCGACGACTCGTTCTTCAAGGAAGGCCGGCGCGGTCGCCAGATCATGCGCACCCGCGCGGGTCTCGGCAGCGGGCTCGAGCTGGTGCTCCCCGGGGATCTTTGGACCAACGTTCCCGTCGTCGAGTTCTTCGCGGCCGACTCGCCGTATCTGCTCTTCCGGGAGGACTGGCCGACGGACCATCCGAACCCCGATCCGCACGAGGATCGCTTCGTGATCCGTCGCGACGGCGACCGCGAGCTCATCTCGGAAGTGCGCCTCTCCCCCAAGCCGACCTGGTACGAGAAGATGACGACCTCGGGCAAGGTAATGACCAAGGTCGGATCGCTGCAGGGCACCTACCTCGGCGTCTATCCGTCCAAGGTTTGCGAGTACTGGCTGGACAAGCCGGAGAAGACGAACTGCAAGTTCTGCTCGGTCGGGCTCAACCTCGGGGTCGACGACGCGGACGACAAGTCGGTGCAAGAAGTGTTGGAAGTCGTGATCGCCGCACGCGACGAGAGCGGGATCACCTACGTCGACTTCAACACCGGCCACTACACCGGCGAAACGTATCTCGACATCCTCGAGCCGTACGTTCGGCGGATCAAGGAGGAGACCGGACTGCTGATCGGCGTGCAGACCCCGCCGCACGGGGATCTCTCGCGGTACGACCGGCTCAAGAAGATGGGCGTCAATCGCGTCTCCTTCTGCTTCGAGATCTGGAACCGCGAGCGCTTCATCGACGTCTGCCCCGGCAAGAATCGCGAGTACGGGCTCGATCGCTACCTCGATGCCGTGAAGTACTGCGCGGAGCTCGGACGTCGCAACGCCGGCGAGGAAACCGAGGGTCGCGTCGGGATGGGGCCGATCTCGTTCGATCCGTGGGTCAGTAACGGAGAGATCATCGCCGGATTGGAGTCACCGGAAGACTCGATCGCCGCCATCGACTGGATCACGTCGCAGGGCGCGATCCCCACGGTCTGCGTCTTCCGTCCGCTCAAGGGCACCGACTACAAAGACGTTCCGCCGCCCAAGACGGAAGACATGATCCCGGTTTTCGCGCGGCTCTACGAGGCCTGCATGGAGCACGACCTCCCTATCGGCGTCGCTCCCAACGTGCACGTGAGCCTCGTCCTCCTGCCCGAGGAGTGCCGGTACTTCGTTTCCAATCCGGGACGATACCGTTGGAAGGAGATGCGCCTGAAGGCCCAGCGCGCGGTCTTCCGCCGGGCGTTCCTCAAGAGCCTGGAACAGGCCGACACACGTCGCCGCACGCAACGCGTCGCGGAGCCGGCGGTCCACTAGTCGCGGGGGCTGGTCACCCGAATCGTTCGCCCGAGCTACCCGCCGGGGCTAGTCACCCGAGCGGGGCCCGGTCGCCTGCAGAATGACGAGCTCCGAGCCCGCGCAGATCGTGTTG
>JAGQHR010000438.1 GCA_020431745.1 Candidatus Eiseniibacteriota bacterium | reverse complement strand
CATGGAAGCGACGAGCCAGGCTTCGCGCGCCGCTCAGAGGGGACTCGGTCATGGATCCTCCCCAGGAATGAAAACACCGGCCGCGAGCGCGAGCCGGTTCCTTGGCGAACGTCGGGGCCGAAACCCGTCCGAGTGCGGCGGGCGGTTTTCTATCCGGTGGACTCGCGGAGACGTTGCATCGCCTTTCGGTCGCTCGCGGAACCGATTCCGAGGTTCTGCCGATACTTGGTCACGGTGCGCCGGCTGATCGGGAAGTTGCGCTCCTTGAGGATGTCGGAGATCTCCTGATCGCTCCAGGGCCGCTCCGGGTCCTCCTCCTCGTTGATCAGCTTCTGCAGGGCGTCCATCACCGCCTTGTTCGATACCTTCTCCCCATCGTCGCTCGTGATCGATCGGGAGAAGAACGCGCTCATCGGGATGAGACCGCGCGGCGTCAGCATGTACTTGTCCTTGAGGATCCGGGAGATCGTGGCCTCGTTCATGTTGAGCGCCTCGGCGAGCTCCTTCTGGAGGAGCGGCTTCAGCGCCTCCTCTCCCTTCTCCAGGAACTCGCGCTGCTCCTTCACGAGGTGCCGCCCGATCTCATAGAGCGTCCGATCGCGATACTCGGTCGCGTTGACCATCATGCGCGCGTTCTGGCGCATCCCGCGCAGCCGCTCGAGGATCTTGGCCGGATCTTCTTCTTCCGCACTCCCGTTGAGCTCGGCGACCAACGCCTTCTTGCGCGGAATCTTCGTCTCGCGGAAACGATATCGTCCGGAAAGCGGATGGCTCAGGCTGACGATCCAGTCGCCGTCGATGTTCTCGACGATCAAATCGGGATAGCGCGTCGGCTCGGTCGTTTGATCGAGCAGCGAGAGCGGGTGGGCATAGAGACGACGCAGATCGTCCAAGGCCTCGTGCAGCTCCTGCTCTTTGACGCCGAGTTTGCGCGCGACTTGGGCGAGGTTGCGCGGCTTGATCTCGGCCAACGCACCCTCCCGCACCACGCGAGCGGCCAAACTGTCCTTCTTGCCCTGCCGCTCCAGCTGGATCAGATAGCAGTGCGCCTGGTCGCAGGCCCCGATGCCCGGCGGGTCCATTTGATAGCGCATCGCGTGCAAGGCGTCCTGCAAAGTCTGGGCCTGCGTCTCGTTCTTGACCCCGAGGAACTCGGCCAGCTCCTCTTCGTTCGTCGCGAGGTAGCCGTGCTCGTCGAGATTGCAGATCAGGACCTGCACCAGCTCCATCACCTGCCGCGTCACGTCGAGCTCGGTCAGCTGCGCTTCCAGCTGCTCGTAGGGGGTCTGCAGCTTGACCGCGATCGGACCCTGGGCCTCGTCCGCGGGGAACTCTTCATGGGTCCAGGGAGTCGATGGCGCTTCGAACCAGGCCTCGGCCTCGTCGTACTCGCGCTGTTGCGTCGGGGTAGCGATCGTCGATTCCGGCTGACGGTCGGCGTCGCGCACGAATCGCGGGTCGGTTTGCTCTTCGTTGCGCTCCAGCCACGGATTGGCCATGACCTCCTGCTCGAGCGCGGAGACCGCCTCGAGGATCGGAGCCTGAATGAGCTCCAGGTTCATCCGCATCTGCGGAGTCAGAACCTGGTTCAAGCTCAGGCTGGTGTGGAGTCCGAACTTCATGGCCATGATCGCGTGTTCCTCTGCGCCCGAATATACGCTGCGCCCTTCAAAACGGCCCAGTCTATTTTGCGGCCCCCACCCGACTCACCTGAACCGGGAACTCCTCGTGCGGTGTGGTACTCTTGTTCGCATGTCCTCGCCCCCGCGACGATCGACCCGAAAGCGTGCAGAATCCAAGGCGCCCGAGCGCGGCGCGATGCAAAACGCGTCTTCGGAGTCGCTCCTTGCCGCCTGCCTGACCGGCGACGAGCGCGCTTGGGACGAAATGATTCGAAGGTTCGCGAATTTGATCTACTCGACGATCCTCCGGACCGACCTGCCCACCGAGGAAGTCGAGGAAGCCTTTCAGGCGTCGATCGTCGCGATTCACCAGCAGCTCGGTACCCTGCGCGATCCCGCGCGCATCGTTCCTTGGATCATCGGAATCAGCTACCGGCAGGCGATCAATCGAATCCGCGCCCGGCGTCGAGAATCCGTCGGTGCCGTTTCACACGCGATGCTGGAGGCGAGCGGACTCGTTCCGGAAGTCGGTGACCTTCCCGATCAACAGCGGGTTCGTCTCGAGCTCGCACATCGGGTGCAGCGCGCGATGGAGAGTCTGCCCGAGCGTTGTCGCAGCCTTCTCCACTCTCTTTTCTTCGAAGATCCCTCGCCCGAGTACGCGGAGATCGCCGATCGCTACGGGATTCCCATCGGGAGCATCGGACCGACCCGAGCACGCTGCCTCGACAAGATGCGGCAGGCCATCGAACGATCCGATGCTTCTTGATGGACGGCGCCCCGGCCTCGTCCGCGCACCGGAACCACGAAGAACCCCAATCGACACGCCCACCCGACGCGGATCGTCCTCGGAGGGCCGCCCGATCGAACCGGAGCACGAGAGCGGACACGGATCGAGTCGGTCCGTCGCTCCCCCGGGGACGGGGTCCGTGGTTTCCGAAGGGGGCGGTCGCCGGCGGGAGCACCGTGGATCTCCGGTATCATGGCGACGATTCGTCCGACTCTAGGCTGGATGACGATGGATCCGCCTGACGGGGATCAGGTCACCGCTCCCCGGGATCGGTGACGATCGCAAGAGGAGATTCCGTCCATGAACGACCCCAGCCGCACGAACCAGGTCTTCGCCTCGATTCTCGAGCGTGCCGAATGCGCCGGAAACGCTTCCCAGATGCGGGATGTGATCCAGTCGCTCGTGCAGGACGTGGATGCCGGGGACCTCGGCGCCTTCCGGGATCTGCTGGATGTCCTGCAGACCGAGGCGCGGAACATGGCCCCGACCGCCTGGGTCGAGCATGCCATGGCCCGGGTCAGGGCGCTCGAAGCGGAACGTGTTGCCCACACCGCTCCGGGGTCGACCATCCCGTCGACGGTTCGACGGTTGGGAGCAGCGGCGCGGCAGGCGGTGCGGGAGATCCTGGCGACCCTGGTTCTCGACAGCTACGAGGGCGCAGCCCTCCCCGGGATTCGTGGAGCGACGCGCCTCCAGCCCCGGCAGCTCTTGTACGAATGCCCCGAGGGCACGATCCATCTGCAGATCGAGAGCGACGGGATCCAGATGGAGATCCTCGGACAGTATCTTCCGACCGACGGCTCTCCCGCCGGCGCCGTGGTCGCTCTCCGGACCGACGCCAAGTCGACCGACTTCGAGCTGGGCGAGACCGGCGAGTTCTCGTTTCCCGCGGTGCCTCCGGGACGCGTCGAAATCGGAATCCGGACCGCGGACAGCCTTCTCACCCTCGCTCCGATCGATCCCATGCACGGGTAACCCTCGGTGGCAGCCCGGCCGGACATCGGGCGGCTCCGGCGCATCCCCCGTGCGGAGCTGGTTCGGATGCTCTCCGAGTCTCCCGTTCCCGAACCCTGGCGCATGGTCCAGGAGCTGCGGGCGTCTGCCGTCCCCTACTACGGCACCGACACGAGCGAAGCGCGCGCCATCGCCGCCAGAGCCGTCGAGCTCGCGGAAATCCTGCAGGACGACCGCTCCCGGGGATGGGGCTATCGGGCCCTGGCCGAGGCGCTCGCCTACTCGGGCCGTATCCGCGAATCCGAGGAAGCCTATCAGGAGGCTGCGGCCGCGTTCCGTCGGGCTCGTGACGGAGCGACTCTCGGCCAGCTCCTCGTCGGAAGGATTCAGGTTCTCTCCCTCATGGGTCGACACGATGCGGTTCGGCGCATGGCGGCCGAGGCGCGTCGATCCCTTGCGGCCGCGGGAGACGATGCCTACCTCGCGCGCCTGTCGGTCAGCCTCGGCAACATTCACTTCCTCCGAGACGAGTACGACCTCGCGCTCGCGGAGTACGATCGCGCGCTCGCACTGCTGCCCGATCGCGACGAGCTGGCCGTCTCCCTGGGGCTCAATCGCGCCGTCGCTCTCACCAACGTGGGACGGGAGGAGGAAGGGCTCGCGCTCTACGATCAGCTGGAAGCCGAGAGCCGGGAGCGTGGGCT
>JAGQHR010000437.1 GCA_020431745.1 Candidatus Eiseniibacteriota bacterium | reverse complement strand
CCCCGCTTCCAAGCTCTTGGAGTCGGTGCGGAGATAGCCGGAAAGGACATAGACCGGGATGGAGAGGAGCTCGAGTCCGAGGAACAGGCTGAGCAGCTCGGTCGTGGAGGCGAAGAGCACCATGCCGGACGCCGAAAAGAGCACCAGTGCGTAGTACTCCCCCCGGGATCGGCCCATCTTCTCGAGATAGCTCGAGGACAGGAGCGCGGCCAGGATCGTGGCCAGGCAGACCAGCACACCGATCGTCGCGCCGAAGGAGTCTTGGACGAACTGGGCGCCGAAGGGAGTCTGACCCGGTCTAGTCGGCCAGTTGGCGGCATAGCTCACGATCGCCCCCGCGGCGATCGCGGCGGTCGCGAAGCCCCAGGGGAACTTCCCACCCCGCAGAGCCGCGTCGATCGCGACCAGGAGCAACCCGCCTCCGCAGAGGATCAGGAAGGGAACCAGAGGAGCGAGCGCTCCCCCACCCAGGTGTGGAAACTCGATCATCGTTCGATCCCTTTCGCGGACTCCGTGCCGCTCGACGCGGAGACGGCGTCGCCGATTCCTTCGAGCTCGATCGATCCCAGATCCTGCCGGGGCTCGGCCTGCTCCAGTGCGGCCCGCGCCCGATGCAGCGGCTCGAGCGCCGCCTCGAGGCTGGGCTCCATCCGGGAGAGGAACGGCCGCGGAAGCACGCCCATGACCACGATCATCACGAAGATGGGAGCCAGCACCAGCCACTCCCTGACGTTGAGATCGGGCAGCTTGGCGTTCGCTTCGTTGGTGAGCGGTCCGAAGAGGAAGCGTCGCACCAGCCACAGCATGTAGACCGCGCCGAGTACGACCCCGCTCGCGGCCAGGATCGCCATCAGCCGGTTCTCGCCGAACGCACCCAGGAGGACGAGGAACTCCCCGACGAATCCGTTGAGCCCGGGGAGCCCCACCGAGGAGAGGGTGACGAAGACGAAGGCGAAGGTGAAGAACGGAAGCCCGGTGGCGAGGCCCCCGAACTCCGAGATCTCCCGGGTGTGCCGCCGCTCGTAGATCATGCCGACGAGGAGGAAGAGCCCGCCCGTGGAGAGCCCGTGTCCCAGCATCTGATAGAGCGCGCCGGACGAGCCGAAGAGGTTGAAGCTGAAGAGGCCGAGCATCACATAGCCCAGGTGGCTCACCGAGGAATAGGCGACCAGCTTCTTGACGTCCGTCTGCACCATCGCGACGAGCGCGCCGTAGATGATGCCGATGACCGCCAGGACCAGGAAGAGCGTTTGGGCCTGGACCGCCGCCGCCGGGAAGAGCGGAATCGCGAACCGGAGGAACCCGTAGGTCCCCATCTTCAGGAGCACGCCTGCCAGCACGACCGAGCCGGCGGTCGGCGCCTCGACGTGGGCGTCCGGCAGCCAGGTGTGGAGCGGGAAGACCGGCACCTTGATGGCGAAGGCGAGTGCGAAGGCCGCGAAGAGCCAGGCCTGCGTCGATCCGGAGAGCTGGGTGTGGTACAGCGCCATCAGGTCGAAGGTATAGACCCCCGTCTGCGTGTGATGCTGGAAGTAGAGGACAAGGATCGCGACCAGCATGAGGAGCGATCCCACGATCGTGTAGAGCACGAACTTGACCGCGGCGTAGATCCGGCGTTTGCCACCCCAGACTCCGATCAGCAGGTACATCGGGAGCAGCATGAGCTCCCAGAAGATGTAGAAGAGGAAGAGGTCGAGCGCCGCGAACGCACCCAACATGCCGGTCTGAAGCACCAGCAGCAGGATATAGAACTCCTTGACCCGCTCCTGAACCGCGCTGAACGCGGAGAGCACGAGGATCGGTCCCAGGAAGTTCGTGAGCAGGAGCAGGAAGAACGAGATGCCGTCGAGGCCGAGGTGATAGTGGATACCGAAGTCCGGCACCCAGGGCTTGTCGGTCACGAATTGCATGCCGGCGATCGTCTGGAACTTGGGCACGAGCGCGAGCGAGAGCCCGAACGTCGCGAGCATCGCCACGAAGGAGCCCCAACGGAAGACCTGATGCTGATCCTTGGGAACGAGCATCAGGAGCAGGCCCGCGACCAGGGGCAAGAACACGATCACCGACAAGAGCGATTCCATTCCCGTACCTCTAGGCGGCTAGGCCGCCGCGTCCCGACGGGGCTCGGCGTCCGCGAGGATCGCGGCGAGCCGTCTCGGCCGGTCTGCCATGCGTTGTTCGTTCGCCATCGACGAATCCTCCGGTCCTAGAACGCCCGGAAGAGGATGATCGCCAGACCGAGCAGGATCACGAAGGCGTAGGCCTGCACGTACCCGGTCTGGAGGAAGCGGAAGGCGTAGCTGAAGCCCTTGGCCGCCAGCCCGACCGCATTGACGATCATGTCGATGATCTTGACGTCCACGATCTTCCAAAGGACCTGACGCGAAAGCCCGACGAGGGGGCGGACGATGACCGCGTCGTAGAGCTCGTCGATCCGGTACTTGTCCAGCACCAGTCGATAGAAACCGCCCAGGGACGCGGCGATCTGACCGGGGATCTCCGGCCGGCGCAGGTAGAGCATCATCCCCACGAGGATCCCGAGCGCCGCGAGCCCGAGGGAGGCGAACATGAGGATCCACTCCATGGTGGTGTCGTGCGCGCCGTGCTCCGCGGCATGCGGGGCCGCCGCGTGCTGGGGGGCGCGCTCGGAAAGGGAATGTTCCGCCATTCCGGTGGCGCCTCCGGATGCGCTCTCGCCCGTCGAGCCGGCCTCCATCGCGCCGTGCTCGTCCATCGTTCCGTGCCCATCCAACCCCATCGCCGAACCGGGATGCTCCGCGTGCACCGCGGCCTCGCCGGCCGCGAAGACCGGGTGGAGCCACTGCTCGAATCGATTGGGACCGAGCCCGAGGAACTCCGGCGTCCCGAGGAACCCGGCGAAGAGCGATCCCAGCGCGAGCACCACGAGCGGGAAGGTCATGGTCCAGGGCGACTCGTGGATGTGATGCTCCTTCTCCTTCTCGACGCGCGACTTTCCGAAGAAGGTCATCATGACGAGGCGTGTCATGTAGAGCGCGGTCAGTCCCGCGGTGAGGAAGCCGATCACCCAGAGCAGCTTGGGCAGCCAGGGCGCGCCCCCCATGCTGGCGCTCCAAGTCTTCCAGAGGATCTCGTCCTTCGAGAAGAACCCGGCAAAGGGAACGATCCCGCAGATGGCGAGCCAGCCGGCGACGAAGGTCCAGCCGGTGATCGGGATCTTCTTGATGAGCCCACCCATCTTGCGGATGTCCTGCTCCTCGTGGAGGGCGTGGATCACGCTGCCCGATCCGAGGAAGAGGAGCGCCTTGAAGAAGGCGTGCGTGAAGACGTGGAAGATGCCCGCGCCGAACGCTCCCACCCCGCAGGCGAGGAACATGTAGCCGAGCTGGCTGACGGTGGAGTACGCGAGCACTTTCTTGATGTCGAACTGGGTCAGACCGATCGTCGCGGCCACGAGCGCGGTGGCCGCGGCGATGATCGCCACCACGGTGAGCGGCATGGGATCGATCGCGTAGAGCCAGTTCATGCGCGCGAGCATGTAGACACCGGAGGTCACCATCGTGGCCGCGTGGATGAGGGCGGAGACGGGCGTCGGACCGGCCATGGCGTCCGGCAGCCAGATGTAGAGCGGAATCTGCGCCGATTTTCCGGTCGCCCCGACGAAGAGGAGGAGTCCGGCCGCGACTGCGGCGCCCGCCGGAATCAGCGAGGCCTGCGCCTGCATCTGCTGGAAGTTGAAGGTGCCGTGGCCGCGCTCCATCAGGGTCCAGAAGATCACGAACATCCCGAGGAGGAAGCCGAAGTCGCCGATCCGGTTGACGACGAACGCCTTCATGCCGGCGATGGCGTTGGCGGCGGACTTGTGCCAGAAACCGATGAGCAGGTAGGAGCAGAGCCCCACACCTTCCCAACCCACGAAGAGGACGATGAGGTTGTCGCCCAGGACGAGCAGGATCATCGCGAACATGAACAGGTTGAGATAGGCGAAGAAGCGCGAGAATCCCCGATCGTGGGCCATGTAGCCGATCGAATAGATATGGATGAGCGCGCCCACGCCGGTCACGAAGAGGAGCATGGTGGCCGAGAGCGGGTCGAGCAG
>JAGQHR010000436.1 GCA_020431745.1 Candidatus Eiseniibacteriota bacterium | reverse complement strand
AAGCTCCTTCCCTGGCCCGGTTGGGGGGAGGCGCTCCTCTTCAAAGGAGTGCTCGCCCTTTCCTGGATCGGCGTGATTCGGTGGTGCGAGCGGGCCCTCGCGAACCGGCCTTTGTGGGATCGCGCCGTCGGATTGGCGATCGCGGCCTGGTTGCCGCTGGGACCGATTCAGGCCGTGTCGGAAGGGCACAACGACGCGCTCGTCAGCGCGCTCATCGCAGGCTGGATCTGTCTGCGGGGTTCGCGGCCCGCGCTTGCGATGCTGCCGCTCGTGGCGTCGGCGTTGTGCAAGTACGTCACCGCCCCGCTCGTCCTCGTGGAGCTGCTCGTGCCCGGCGTGCGTCGGTCGCTCGGAGCGCGCCCAGTGGCCAAGACGCTCGCGATCCGTGTCGGCCTCGTGGGGGCCCTGACCGTCCTCTCATTCGCCCCGTTCTTTCGGTCCCTCGAGATGTTCCGGTCCGCGCTGCGGATGCGCGCCTGGCACTTCCTCACGCCACGCGAGGCGATGCTCCCCTTCCAGACCGCGCTCGACTCCTTGGCGGGAAGGCATTGGGGATGGATTCCCGTCTTTGTCGGGATGGCGCCGGTCCTGATTGCCTTGCCGTTCGTGGTCGCCGCCCTGTTCCACCGGATGCGACCACAGGGAATGGACCCGTCACGGAGCCACGGGGGTTCGGTCGATCCGAAGGGCGGCTGGGGACGCAGGCTCGGGATCCCGTCGAAAGATCCCGAGGGCGCCCTCGTGCTGGCCGGCCTCGCGATCCTCATGGCGATCCTGCTCTCGGGGCTCGGGCACGTCTGGCCCTGGTTCGTGCTCTGGCCGATCCCCCTCGCGGTCATGATCCCCGGGCACGGGATCGCGCGCGGGTGGCTGGCGTTGGCCCTCGCGATCCCGTTCGGATTCGGCTTCGTCATCCACGGCAGTGGGTTGCCCGACGTGCTCCGCTTCCAACTGTCCTCCACCGCCTGCTATCTGTTGGCGGCGGCGATCTTCGCCCTGGTCCCGATTCGATGGTTTCCGCCCACGACCGCCGGAACTTTCCCTGACGGAACCGGTTGAACCACCGGGCTTTGACTCGCTCGTTCCGATCTGTTTCAATCCGGCTGGGGCCGGAGCCCACGTCGGTCCGAGCGAGCGGCGACCTACGCGCCGAGGTCGTCAGAGGGACCTGAACATCACGAACGAGAGACCTCGCGAGCCGATCCGGTTCCAAACCCGATCGGGGTGCTCCCGAGTCTCGAGGAACGACCGGGCCGTGCACTCCACGGGTCGGTTTTTCTCCGGACGCTGCCCGATCGCGGCTGCCCGGAGCGGCAATCCATAGGCCCGGGGCAACCGGCCACGGCGCCACCCGCGAAGGAGTCGAGAATCCGATGTCGCAAGAGAACCCCACGCAGGAAGCCGTTCGTACCATCGCCGAGTTGAAGCAGGCGCGAGAGCAGATCTTGCGAGAGGTTCGCAAGGTCATCGTCGGACAGGATCAGGTGGTGGACGAGCTCCTGACGGCCCTCTTCGCCGACGGGCACGTCCTGTTGGTCGGAGTGCCCGGTCTCGCCAAGACCCTGCTTATCAGCACCCTGGCACGCGTTCTCGACCTCGATTTCAATCGCGTGCAGTTCACGCCGGACCTGATGCCGAGCGACATCACCGGGACCGAGATCATCGAAGAGGATCGCGCCACCGGGCACCGGTCCTTCAAGTTCGTCCGCGGACCGATTTTCGCGAACCTCATCCTTGCGGACGAGATCAACCGAACGCCTCCCAAGACGCAGGCGGCTCTCCTCCAGGCGATGCAGGAGAAGGCGGTCTCGGCCGCCGGGCAGACCATGCCGCTCAAACTGCCGTTCTTCGTGCTGGCGACCCAGAACCCCATCGAGCAGGAGGGTACCTATCCACTGCCCGAGGCCCAGCTCGATCGGTTCATGTTCAACATCCTGGTCGACTATCCCACCGAGGAAGAAGAACGGAAGATCGTCTCGACGACGACGGGTCCGATGGAAGACACCGTCCAGCGCGTCTTCTCGGGGGAGCAGATCCTCAAGGTCCAGCAGATCGTCCGTCGGGTGCCGGTCTCCGATCACGTCGTGGCCTATGCGGTCGCGCTGGCCCGCAACACGCGGCCGGCCCACACCAATCACCAGTTCATCAAGGACTACGTGTCCTGGGGAGCCGGACCGCGCGCCTCGCAGTATCTGGTCCTGGCCTCCAAGACCCGGGCCGTGCTCCATGGACGACCCACGCCCGCGGTCGAGGATGTCCGCGCGGTGGCGCCCTCCGTCCTCCGGCATCGCGTGATTCCCAACTTCAACGCCGAGGCCGAGAACATCCAGGTCATCGACTTGATTACGCGTCTGGTCAAAGAGCTGCCGGAGCCGAAGGAGAAGGTCGTCGCGACCGTTTGACCATGGCAGCCACGCAACAGAAGGAGCGCTTTCTCGATCCCGCGATCGTCGGGAAGCTCCAACGGCTCGATCTCATCGCGCGCCTGGTCGTGGAGGGATTCCTCACGGGGCTGCACAAGAGCCCGTATCACGGATTCAGCGTCGAGTTCGCCGAGCATCGCCAATACATGCCGGGCGACGAGATCCGGTACCTCGACTGGAAGGTCTACGCGAAGAGCGATCGATACTACATCAAGCAGTTCGAGGAGGAGACGAACCTCCGGGCCCACCTCCTGATCGACACGTCCAGCTCCATGCTGTTTTCGAGCGATCCGGAGCGTCCCAGCAAACTGCGCTACTCGATCAATCTGGCGGCCGCGCTCGCGTTTCTCATGACGCAGCAGCAGGACGCGGTCGGCCTGCTCACTTTCTCGGACAAGATCCACCGGTATGTGCCTCCCCGCAGCTCCCAAGCCCATCTGCGGCTGTTGCTCAAGGAGCTGGAGGTCGAGGCGCGGCGGAGCCTCAATCGCAAGGGGGTCGAGGACGAGCCCCGGGCCACGCGCATCGGGCGGTGCCTGGAGTTCCTGGCCGATCGGGTCCAACGGCGGGGCCTCGTCGTCGTTCTCACTGCCTTCTGGGATCAGAACGAGAACGAGGTCGTGCGCGCGCTCAAGCATTTCCGTCACCGGCAGCATGAGGTGGTGGTCTTCCACGTCCAGGATCCGGCGGAGGCGGAGTTTCCCTACCGCGAGGAGGGCGTCTTCGTCGATCTCGAGACCGGGGATCGCCTCAACGTGCTCCCCTGGGAGGCGGCCAAGGAGTTTCGGCAGCGACTGGACGCGCGTGTCGATTACTACAAGAAGAGCTGCGGCTCGAACGGGATCTCGTTCGAGCGCTTGGTGACGCGGTCCCCCTACGATCTGGCGCTGCTCCGGTACCTGGAAAAGCGGCAGCGGCTCCACTGAGCGGGACGCACGGGTGATTGGAGCGGATGCGGTGACGCGCTCCGGTCCGAACAGGGCGTCGGACGCGGCGGTGTTCATGAAACGGACCGAATGAGGCAGGACTTGAAGACGAGATTCAGACATCGCCGGACCGGAGAACGGAGGGAGAGAGCGTGAACTTCCTCAATCCGCTCTTTCTGGCCGGGCTGGCCGCAGCCTCGCTGCCGATCCTGATCCATCTCTTCAGCAAGCGCAAAACGAAGGAGATGCCGTTCTCCAGCCTGGAGTACCTCCGGGAGATCTCGCTCAAGCGCGTGCGCCGACTCCAGCTCCGCCAGTTCATCCTGCTGGCCCTGCGCGTGCTCATCGTCGCGCTCTTCGCGGGGGCGATGGCGCGGCCGGCGATCCGCGGATCGAACAGCCCCATCACCCGCGGCAGCTCCACCGTCGCGATCGTGATCGACAACAGCTTCAGCATGGCCTCGCTCGCACCCGAGCGGATGGGCGACGTCTCCTCGGCGGTGCCCGCGGAACCGCCCGCAGACGAGGCCACCGGTTCGACAGGCTCCCCCGCCGAAGGGGGCACGCTCTACGCGCAGGCCAAGGAACGTGCGTTCGAGATTCTCGACCTGATGCGGGAAGGTGATCAGGGCGTGCTCGCGTTCGCCGGACGTCCGACGACCCTCCCGTTCCAGACGCCCGTCGCGAACCATGGTCTCTTGCGGCAGGAGATTCAGCGTGCCCCCGTCGCTGCCACGCCCGCGGATT
>JAGQHR010000435.1 GCA_020431745.1 Candidatus Eiseniibacteriota bacterium | reverse complement strand
CCTCGGGTCCGACCGCGGCCGTTCTCGAGCCCCTGAAGTACTATTTCATCGGCTGCGGTTGGTCGGGTTCGGTAACCTTCTTCAGCGACGACGGACAGAACCTGCCCGAAGGCGTCTCGTTCGGTTCCATGCTGCACTCGGGCGGATCGAACAGCTATCCACCTCCGGCCACCCAGTCGATCTCCGGGACCAGCCACCAGATATGGGCACAGTCTCTCGAGTACGGAATGCCGGCCGACGTGGCGATCCGATCCCCCGTCTCCGGTACGCTTGCGGGCGGGGAGACCGATCCGATCAGCCTCCAGGTGACGGCCTCCAACCAGACCGGAGTCTTCACCACAGTGCTCAATGTGTTTCACACCGGACCGGCCCAGGGACCCCTCGCCGTTCCTATCACCGTGCAGGTCCTGGATCCCGCCGGAGCTCCCGAGGTGGACGCCGACGTTCCGATGTCCTTCGCGCTGCACCCGGCCAGGCCGAATCCGTTCGGGGGGAGGACGGCCATCCGGTACGACCTGCCGGAGGAAACGAAGGTTCGGATCGCGATCTTCGACGTTGGGGGCCGACTGGTCCGGACGTTGCGTGACGGCACGGAGAGTGCCGGATTCCATTCCGTCGACTGGGACGCGACCGATGCTCACGGGCGAGCAGTGGGCGCCGGGATCTATTTCTACTCGCTGGAAGCCGGAAGCCGATCGATCCGGCGCCGGGCGGTCCTCATCCGATGATTCGGAACCTCCCGGCCAATCCTTCTGTCTCCGAAGTGCGATCGGCGAAGAAGAGTTGGTCGGGGGATGTGTTCCGGGAGCGAAGAAGCTCTTCATCCTGACCTGGAGCTCCGACCAAGGGCGGTTGCTTCGTAGTCCGGAGTGCGGACAGTCGGGCTCGTCGGTGCCCACATGCGTCTGACGCCCTTCCGTCTCACGGGATCAACTGGAACCGTCCCGAGAACCGAAGGCCGGATGCGGTGGCCTCGTAGAGGTAGACCCCTCGAGCGACCGCTCCTCCCGTCAGATTCGGTCGTCTCCAGACGATTTCGTTGCGCCCCGCGGATAGATCGTGTTGCAGTCGATCGATCGCGCGGCCGGCAACGTCGTAGATCCGAATCTCCGCAGGTCCGGACGTGGTTGCGTCGATCGCGAAGACCACGTGGCCGGATGCGGGATTCCCCAGCACGGACACGCTCGTGCGCTCGGAAGTATCGATATCCGCGGATGCGGGATCACAGGGGTCGGGTTCGCACGGGATGCCGACCCCCTGGAAGTACCCGCGGTCGAAGCAGTCGTCTTCACTGAGGATCTGACATTGCAGGTCCGGAAGGCAGCACGCCCCCACCGCAGAGCACGCGCTCCCCTCGAAGGCTCCCAAGAAGGGTGCGCAGCCATTGTCGGGTGCGATACACGGGGAGTTCGATGCGAGTCCGTAGTCTCCGCCCTCGGTGGGAGCGGATGTGCACGTCAGCGGTGCGCAAAAGAACGGATCTTCCGTGAAGACATCCGAACCAAGGGTCCAGGTGCCGGGTCCATCGAAGTCGAGCTCGGAGAGATCGGCGCAGTCGATGGAGAGGCTCGCCCCCGTTCCGACCCAGGCCGTATTCGCACTCACGTCGGCGCAGTTGTCCCAGATGATCGATCGCTCGACGAGCAGGGTGCCGCCGTCGATGGAAAGCGCGCCGCCGCGACCGGGAACGCCGAAGGAGTTCGCCTCGTTGGCCGCAAACGTGCATTGCGTCGCTTGCGTGACACCGTTTCGGGTGAGAAGCGCACCTCCGCGAGCATAGGCTACGTTCCCGGAAAAGAGACATCGATCAACGACGGAGGTACCGAGGCAACAGACGGCTCCGCCGCCGTAGTCGGGCGCGCCGAAGAAGAAGAAGCCCGCGGTATTGGCGCGGAACTCGCAGCGTGAAACGACCGCTCCGTTCGAGGCACCCAGGGCGCCGCCGTAACCCTCGACGCGGTTCTGAGTGAAGCGGCAATCGGTGACGGTGCTGGAGGAAACGACAACGGCCCCTCCGAACGCCGGTGCGCTGCCGAAGAACGACTCCGTGGTATTGTTGCGGAACTCGCAATCCTTCACGTTGGACTGATACGCAGCGAGCGCCGCGGCACGGTCGAGGGCATAGTTGGAGAGGAACCGGCAGCGAAGCACTTCGGAGCCGCTGTAGACGGCGGCGGCTCCGACGCAGTCTCGGAACAGACAGTCCTCGATCAAACCGCCATAGACGAGGACGGTGCTTGCGCCATTTCCCTCGAACCCTCCATCGGACTGGAGAATCTCGCATTCGGCGAGACGCACGCTTCCGTTCGTGGCGAACAGTGACCCTGCCGTGTCGAGGCCATCATCTCCAGGACCACAGCGAACGAACCGACAACGGAGAAACGTCGGCGAGGCGCCATCGATGAGCGCTCCCCCTCCACGGAATTCCTCGCCAGGCGCGTTCGGTGCGCGCGCATCGTCGATGGTGAACCCGTCTACGACCGCGGCACGCGACTCTCCATTCTGGAAGACGAATCCTCGATAGGCGCCCTCGCAGTCGATGGTCGTGACATCTCGTCCCCCCTCGGAGAGCAGCACGAGATCCTTCCCTTGGAAGCTCAGGATGTGGTTGCCAGGCCCGGAATAGACGCCGGGGGCGACCAGGACCGTGTCTCCCGAGCTCGCGGCGTCGAGACCTGCCTGGAGCGTCGTTTGGTCCGCTGGCACATGGATGGGCATGGCCGCGGCGGAGCTCGCGAAAAGGGCCGCCCCGACGCAGGTGGCAACGTTGGTTCCGCGACATATCCTGGCTAGCATCGGGTTCGGAACCCTGCTGCTGTGAGAGCGGAGCTGGAAGCGGCGAGTCAGCGTCGGCACGGTGGTCTCCTTCCTTTCGCACGACACGCGGTCGAGACGTGGGGACGACCAAGGAGGGGGTGAACCGGAGGAGCATAGCCTCGATCGGTTGTGCGAGCAACGTCGCCGCGGATTGGGGTGCCGGCTCGACCGGCACAGTTGCCGATCGGGCCGGACCCAGCGCGTCCGACGACTACAATCTGCAGCGATCGCCGAGATGGTTTCGAGACGCAGACCCGATCTCGGTTCCAGGCATGTCGCGGAAGACGTCGGAATCTCGCGACGGTAGCCAAGCACCCCTTGTCGCCTAGTACTCGTCCTCCTCCGAACGGGAGACATCAGTCCACCTGAGAAGACGGGGGCCGTCCGCATCTTGCTCGACAAGGGCCTCTCCGGTGAGGTGGACGGTCCGCGCTTCCGGCCGCGAGCCTTCGACCCAAGTCAGGGAGAGACGAATCCCCTGCAGATGCCATCCGGTCTCCGTCTCCTCCACGCTCTCGATCCCCTCGATTCTGAGCTGGATGTTCTCGTTGTTGGAGAAGAAGTCATTTGCTCCCTGGACTTCTTCGGCTCGTGTCCAGGTCGCATTGGGTGTGGTTCCGACGTGGGTGAAGTCGGGGGACAGCAACGCCTCGTATGCAGTTGCGTCTCTGTCGATATAGGCCGTTGCCAAGCAGTCGAGCACGGAGAGTCCACCACTCCCGCCGCAGGCAGCATGGGACGGAACCGTGGACAGGCCGAGGAGCACAGCGATCACGCCAATCGAATGGAGTTTCATGGGGAGATGTCCTTTGCTCTTTGGGTCATCGGGCCGGAACGGCGGCAGCGCCTTCGTCATTCAACATTCGCGGACTTCGGGTCGGGCTCTTGGGCGAGGCGACTCGGCCCTCGTCGCGCTGTCCGTTATCCAGGAGGCTACTCGCATGCGGAGCGGCGGTTCCATGTTCCTCGTCCGGGTAGAGTGAACGCGGCGTTCGCGGCAAGCGCGTTCGTCGATGAGCGGGGATGCGCGTGCGCGAGCCCTGCGTTCCGGGGGCATTGCCGCTAGCTTTGGGCTACGTCTTGCGGGATAATTGCAGGACGACACTTGTTGAGGCCGAACCTCCTAGACCGGCAAGCTCTAGAGCTCGAGCCGCGTCCAGAGTGTCGTGGTCGTGGGCCGGAACGGCGACAGGTGCACGCCGCACTTCACCAAGTGGAGTCCCTCCTTGTCGAGGAAACGACAGGCATACGAGCTGCTCAACCGCACCTTGCTCGCGGTGC
>JAGQHR010000434.1 GCA_020431745.1 Candidatus Eiseniibacteriota bacterium | reverse complement strand
CTGCTGGCCGCCATCGTCCTCTTGCTTCCGTTCATCGCGAACCTCGGCATCCTCGTCTCGTTGCTCTTCCTGGTCTTCCTCGCGTCCTACCGATTCGGGCGCGGAGAGCGAGCACTCGCCCTCGTCGCCACGACGTGGATCGCGATCGTCGGTCCGGTGCTGGTGCTCTCGACGCCGTGGTGGTCGCCCAAACCGGACGGGAAGGACGCCGACCTCATCGCCGCGGCCCAACAGCTGCCGACGAGCCCGGCGGTCCGCAGCCAGGTGCAGCGGTGGATGCAGCACGAGGCGAACCCGTCGGCGGCCCACTACCTCGAAGGGTTGGCCCGGAAGGTCGAGCGCGATCCCGAGGCCGCGGTCAAGTACTACGATCAGTCTTCCCGCTCGGGCGAGGTTCCGCCGTGGGTCGTCGAGACGAACGTCGGCAATGCGCTCCTGATGGCCGGAGACCCGGACAAGGCGATGGTTCACTACCGACGCGCCATCGAAATCGAGCCGTCCGCCTTCGAGCCGCACTACGATCTGGCGCTGGCTCAGGCCCGGCGCGGAGACTACATCCTTGCCGACGGCGAGTTCGAACGGGCGAGCAGGATCGACCTCAACCGGATGCGCGCACTCACGCGGACGGGGGATCGCTTCGAACCCTCCAGCGCGGTGGACGCGTTGTGGACGGCGCCCGACCTTTGGGCTTGGACGTTGCGCCACCCGGGTCCGGATGTCCCGCCGCGTCTGCTGGGTTGGATGATTCCCCTGCGCAGTCCACTCTGGACCGCACCGATCGTGATCTTCGCGGTCTTCGCGGGACTGTCGGCCGGGCGCTGGATGCGCCGGCTCATCCGGGTGCACGAGTGCTATCAGTGCGGCGGACCCGTTTGTCGGCGCTGTCTGGTCCGTCTGGACCGCCGCGCTTATTGCCGCCGCTGTGCGGAGTCGCTGGGAGGTATGAGCTCCGGCGAGGCGACCCGTCTCCTCCTCCGGCGGCTGTTGGAGGAGAAACCGGCGTGGTCGGCGCAGCTTCTGCGTGGTCTCGCTCCGTTCGTTCCTGGGATCGGGCCCGCTTCCTTCGGCAGTCCCGGCACCGCGTTCGTCTCCGGCTCGATCGCGGGCGCGGCCCTCGCCCTCCTCGCCTACCCGATCTGGGGTGAATCCATTCTCGGTGGTCCCTGGGCCGATCCGCTTTCCACGTGGATTCGACTGCTCGGAATTCTCGTGCTCGTTCTCGCCGTCGTGGCATCGGCGGTGGGAGTCCGGCACGCGCGCCGTCGAGCTGCGACTTTGCAGGCGTTTCTCAGTCGCGACGTCGACCGGCTGGCCGCGTGAACCCCACGCGAGTTCCGCAGAACGACGAACGACAGGAGGCAATCGCTAGATGGCACTGAGTGGCAACCTGAGCGAGTTCAGCGTTCTGGAGACGTTGCAGGTCATCGCGCTCCAGCAGAAGACGGGCACGCTCTACATCGAGTCGGGAAAAAAGCGTCACGGGCTCCACTTTCGGGACGGCCGGCTCATCGGCTGCCAGCCCCCGAATCCCTCCGATCCCGATCCGTTCCTCGATGCGCTCGTCGGGCTGGGGCAGGTCGGACGCGACGAAGAGCGACGGATCCGCATGCTCGCTGCGCAGCAGGGCGTCGACCTTTGGCGCCAGATCGGCAACAGCGTGCACATCACCGAAGAGACGCTGGAAGAGACGCGCTGCCTCGTCCTGCAGGGCATGCTCGATCGCATCCTCCTCTGGAACAAAGGCCACTTCGAGTTCGACGCCGGCCCCGTCCCGCCAGCCTCCGGCGCCCCTTGGAACGTCGAGACCGCATTGCTCGAGTCGATGCGGCGCCTCGACGAGGCCGCCGATCTCAAGGCCGGGGGCTTTCCGCTCAACACCCGTGCCCGGGTGGTTTCGACTCCCCCGGCAGAAGCTGTGGAACCCGATCCGGAGAACCCGATCCCCGCCGCGCTCGAGCGCGCCATCATGACGCGGCTCGACGGCAAGCGGACGCTTACCGAAGTCGTCGAACAGCTGGGAGTCGCGGAGTACGACGTGCTGACGGCCGTGCGCGAGCTGCGCAATCGTGGACTCGTGAAGCTGGAGGCACATGGCGCCGGCGGCCACGTCACCCAGATCCTGATCGAGCAGCCGATCCGCCTGCGCAATCCTTCGCTCGCGGGCTTTCTCGTCGTCTCGTTCCTGCTCCTCGCGGTCACGGGGTTCCAGGTGCACCGCTTGACGGCGAACGTGCTCTCGCCGCGGGTGGACCATGCCCATCGGACTCGGACCCAGACCATCGAGTCCTTCGCGGTACGGGACGCCCTCGAAATCCACCGGCAGCGGCACGGCGTCTATCCCGCCCACCTGGACGCGCTGATCGAGCGCGGTCTCTGGCCGGGCAGTCGCAAATCGGCGCTCGACGATGCGGCCTATCGGGTCGTCGACGGTGGTCAGGCCTACTTGTGGGCCGGAATGACCGATGCGGCGACCTCGAGCAACGTGTCGAACGCCGGCACGTCCGGCTCGGACGGCTCGGTTTCCCGCCCATAGCCGGTCCGGACGAGAATCGGACGGAGTCCCCCTCGTCGACCCGCCTCCAGATCCGAAGGCGAGTCCCCGATCATCCAGCTCGCTCCCGGGTCCAGTCCGAATCGATGGATCGCCCGTCGCAACATCCCGGGGGCGGGTTTGCGGCACGCGCACGCGCCGGTGAACTCGGGATGATGGGGGCACACTTCGATCCCGGTGAGCACGATCCCCTCCTCGGCGAGGAGCGCTTCCATGCGCTGGTGGATGATCCGCAGGCCCGTGTGGTCCAGCATCCCGCGCGCGATCGCGGACTGGTTGGTGACGACCACGAGCGCGTACCCCGCCTCCTGAAAAGCCCGCAGGCCCGCCGCCGCACCGGGGAGGAGCGAGACCTGCCCCGGATCGTTGAGATACGGAACCGCGGTTAGGATAGTCCCGTCCCGATCGAGCAAGATCGCGGGACGTCCTCTGCGAGGAGCGTCGAACACCGGCCCCGTGAGCCGCGCGAGCGCGGACCGTACCCGTTCGACTCCGATCCCGCCCAGACACTCGATCTCCGTGGGGCAGGTGCGCGCGAAGCAAGGCGAGCACGCAATCCCGTCATAGAGCACGGCCTGCGTCTCCCCGACCGGCCCGGTCCACGCCGGCGAGGTCGAGCCGAAGATCCCGACCACCGGCACCCCGGCGGCCTGCGCCAGATGGAGCGCACCCGAATCATTGGAGACAACTCCCCGCACGGCAGAAAGTCCGGCCAACGTCTCCCGCAGCCCCCACGCCCCGGCCACCGATCGGCAGCACGGGCCCGCGTCGAGCTCGGCCACGAGACCATGGGCGAGCTCAGTCTCTTCGCGCCCCCCTACCCACAGGATCTCCCAACCCTCGTCGAGGAGAAGCCGAGCCAGCTCGCGATAGCGAGGCACGGGCCATCGCTTGGTCTCCCCGTAGGTCGCCCCGGGCGCGAGCGCGATCGTACGCGCGGGATCCATCCCGGATTCTTCCCACCAACGATGAGCGCGTTCCAGCTCCTCCGCGGTCAGAGGAACACGGGTTCCTTCGGGAGCCGCTCCGACCGCCCCCCCTTCGAGCTTCCGCGCCAGTCGAGCCGCGAGCTCGAGGTATTGCGTGCGCAGGTGCCGCTCGCGAGTGCGTCCCGAAACCGGATCGGTCAAGAGCACACGGCGCAGCTCACTCGCCCATCCGACCCGGATCGGAATCCCGGCGAGAGCGGGCACGACGGCGGAAGAAAAAGAGGGCGGGAACAGCAACGCGGCATCGAAGCGGTGCCGGCGAAGCTCCCGCGCGATCCGGACCGGGGTCCGCCCGCGCCCGGGTACCGCGGGAAGCGGTGGCAGCAGTTCGAAACGACCCACCAAACCTTCCCAGAGGCTCCAGGTGCGCGGAATGGCCTGAATCGCGATCTTCCACTCCGGCAACGCCCGCTCGAGTCCGAGCAGCGCCGGAGTGGCCATGACGGCATCGCCGATCCAGTTCGGCATTCGGACGAGGAGCCGACCGCTCACGACGGCGCTCCAGGGGTCCCTGTTGCCTGCGCCTCATCGGTCTGCGGGACCGGCTCGATCCCGATCCCGGCGGG
>JAGQHR010000433.1 GCA_020431745.1 Candidatus Eiseniibacteriota bacterium | reverse complement strand
TCGGCGCCCAGCTCATTCCGGCATCGCTCGATTTGAACAGGCCGACTCCGAAGAGCTGGGCCGTCGTGCCCGTTCCCTCTCCGGTGCCGATCAGGACGACATCGGGATCGGAGGGCAGCAATGCGATGCCGCCGATCGCAAGGTCGGGCAGGAAGTCGGTGAGCGGGATCCACGTGTCCCCGGCGTCGGTCGTCTTCCACAGTCCCCCGCCGGCGCCTCCGACGTAGACGATCGACGGATCCTGCGGGTGTACCGCGATCGAGATGATTCGGCCGGACATGTTGGTAGGACCGAGCTGGAACCATCCGGTGCCGGACATCCCATGCGTGCCTCCACCAGCCTCGTCGTCCGCGCGAAACCCCGCGCCTCCGGAAGGGCGTGACGGATCCCACGTCCATTCCGACCAAGGTGCGGGAACCGGGTTCGCTGCGTCGACAGCCCGGCCGGCCAGCCGGCTCTCGATGGCCCGTTTGGCCTCCCAGGCCCTCCACAGGTCGAGTGGATCGGGGAGTCGCCCATCCTCTCTCCGTTGATCGGTGAACCACTTGGCCCGGCTATACGGCATCCAGCCGCTTCCCCGCTGGTCTCGCAGCTCCGGGTGTGCCGCGTAGTACTGGGCCATCTCCTGATACCAGGACTCGATCGCGACAACCGAAGGTTGGGCGGGATCCAGGCCGGCGCGGGCGTTCTCCGCCACCAGGGAGATGACCGTCGCCAGGAGCCCCAGCAGGATTGGCAAGTGGCGGGTACGCGCGCTGGCCGAGCTGGAGTTCACGGGGGCCTCCGAACGAAACCGACCGGGTAGCGGACGAGTCACGCTCACCGGCTGAAGACAGACACCGATGAGTCTAAGCCTTCGCCTACCGTCGAACGACCCCGCCTTTCGCGGCGGTCGCCCCCCCGAACGAGGAATACCCGGTGTGAGCCGGAAAACGAAGGTCCTCCGTGTCTGCACCATGCTTGCGGCCTGCGACGCAGAACCACCCCATGCTCCACTCTTCGTGGATCTCCACATCCGAGCACCCGGCTTCACGAAACGTCTCCCGCAACGCAGGCAGGGTTTGGCAGTTCATTCGTCCGTTGGCGGCGAGTCTTCGGTTGCGTCGGTCGTGTTTCCCCCCCAAGTACTCTCCCCCAGCAAGAGCAAGCGCTCCACCGGGCCGCAGCACGCGCATGATCTCCCGAAGGCCTCGTCCCAGATCAGTCCAGAAGTAGTGGGAGTTGAACGCCACGACCAGATCGAAACGGCTGCCGTCGTACGGGAGGTCCGATACGTCCGCATCTATGAGGTGCACGCGTCGCTGTTCGACGAGCCGGCGATTGGTTCGTGCTGCGACACTCAGGGACTGCGCCGCGTAGTCAATCCCGTGAAGCTCCGCCTGCGGGGCAAGCACGGAGAGCCGTCGGAGTGCCCAGCCCCCACCGCATCCGATGTCGAGCAAGACTTTCGAGTCTCGTATGGATAGGCGCGAGAGTGCCCAATCGATCATCCGGCCGTGGGCTCTGTTCATTCCTCGTAACAGGAGGCATCCCAGCCATCCGCTCGGCCGTCGGGACTGGCTCATGAGTAGATCCAGCGGATTCATGATTGACCAGCCATCGATCCGACTCCTTGCCGGTCCGTCCCGGTTCGATCCCGAGGCGGATGGTCACGGGACGGACGACTCGGACCTCACCCCGCGCTACCGGAACTCTGCCTTCACGGAGCCCCAGCTCGACAGCTCGACCGGTACGATCGCATCGATCGTGACGGCCATGACCCAGTTTCCGGGAAAGCCGATCGCGTCGAGAAGCGTGAACTGCCCGACTCCGCAGGCTGGCGCACGGATGAAGGATGTCCCGGCACTTCCGCTGCTGGAGTCCACACCCCATCGGATCCCGACGTTGGTCTGGTTCTGATTCTGGCCGAAGTAGAATTGTGATGAGCTCACCGCTATTCCCGCGATCGAGACGGTGTGATCACCCGAATCCCAGTTGGGGGCAATGGAGATCCGGCCGATCTCAGGACCTGGAATCGGTCCTCCCTGCCAAGCCACGAAGCTGAGCTGCGTGATGTTCGGGGGGGCCGCTGTGCCCATGTTGTAGAAGTGCGAGGTGATCACGAACGGAGGCGTTGTCGTCGCCGTCACTCCGACCGCGGCATCGTTCGGGCCGCCCGACGTGTCCGCCGAGTTGGAGCAGCCGATCCCGAACTCCGGGACGAGATCCCCTTGAAAGAGAAACTCGGATCGATCTGCCGGCGGGGTACTGTTCGGGTCGATACCGCCCGGCCCGAGGTTCTCACCGGCGGCAATCGCGATCGTAGAGAGTCCGGAGGAAAGAGCGACTCCGAGCAGCCATCGTGTTTGCATGATGGATTCCTCCCGAGTGTTGCGGCTGCGGCCACGGTGACCGCGGCGCGAACGAGTATAGCAGAGGAGGATTTGCGCCTCCAGGGCGCCCGGGGCGAAGGTGATGTATCTTGACGTTACCCGCGCGAGCGCTCGGCCCGAGCCATACGTACTTCCGGCACCTCCCGGGATCCCGGTTGAACCGGCCCGCTCTGCGCAGGAACCTCGTCTCGGATCCATTGGCATTCGTCACCCGCTTTCCCGGGGTGAGCGAGGACCGGTTCATGTGTTCCGAGGCGGCAACCGTCGAGGCGTCCGTCGACACCCACGAGCCACAGCAGGCCGACGGTCCCTCCAGACGCCTCTGCCCTGCTCCGCGCAATGCCGGCCGGCGAACGCGTCTTCGACTGCCTCAGCAGAGGCGACGGAGGTATCAGTCATGCGACCTTGCACGCTGGCGGTCACGGCTGCTCTCGTGCTTGTGACCTGTTGCGCGGTCCATGCCGAGACGGATTGCATCGACTATGAGAGCTACCTTCACCTCGCGGGACGGACGGATCTGTCCCTGGGGTACTTCGCGCTCGACATCCAGGGCGATCATGCCTACCTCACGACCGAGCCGGTCGGCGGGGGCGGGAGCTGGTTGCAGATCGTCGACTACGCGGATCCCACGGCCCCCTATCTGGTCGGAAGCCTCGCGCTTCCCTCCCTCGGCTACGATGTCACCGTGGCCGGTTCGTACGCCTACGTCGCGGACTACGACTATGGTCTCGCGATCGTCGATGTCACCAATCCCGGAGCTCCGCAGCTCGTGGGGCACGTCGACACGCCGCCGGGCGCGTACGGAGTCGCGGTCGAGGGACACTACGCCTCCGTGGCGGCCGCAACTGCCTTCTACGTCATCGACGTCGGGGTCCCTACGAACCCGGTCGTCCTCGGCTCCATTCCGATCGGCGGATGGTGCAATCGGGTCGTGGTGACCGGAGCGATTGCCTACGTCGGCGACGCGCAGAACGGCCTCCTGATCATCAACGTCTTCAATCCGGCCGCCCCCAGAGTCGTCGGCACCTTGGAAATCTACAGCTATGTGTGGTGCAGCGTGGCTGCAGCCGGCCCGCTGGTCTACCTGACCGATGGCCAGTACTTGCACGTCATCGATCCGTATGACTTCGAGCATCCTCGTGAAGTCGGCGCGCTCAGCCTCCCCGGCTGGAGCACGGATGTCGCCGTGCAGGGCGGTCGGGCGTACGTCGCGATGGAAATCGGCGGTCTTCAAGTCGTCGATGTCTCCCTCCCGACGGCCCCCCGACTGCTGGGTACCGCGGTCACCGGTGGCAACTACGGCGTGGAAGTCTCCGGAGACTACGCGTATCTGTCCAACTCCTCGTCGGGCTTGGCGATCGTCGACGTCAGCAATCCCGAGAGCCCCGCCATCCTCGGAAGCGTCGACACGCCGGGGTACGCGCACGCCCTGGCCGTCGAAGGGGCGTACGCGTACGTCGCCGATGGCGCCGGCGGCCTGGTGGTGGTCGACCGCGCCGATCCCACGGATCCGCACATGGTCGACCAACTCGGCCTTCCGAATGCTCAGGGCGTGTGGGTGGCCGGCGAGCATGCCTACGTCGCCGAGCGGGATCGGGGCATGGCGGTGCTCGACATAACGATCCCGGACGATCCGCAACTCGTCGGTAAGGTCGCAGTGCCGCTCTGCCGCGACGTGGTGACTTCCGACTCGTATGCGTATGTTGCTCGGGAAGACGGTCTGGACGTCGTCGA
>JAGQHR010000432.1 GCA_020431745.1 Candidatus Eiseniibacteriota bacterium | reverse complement strand
GTCGGCACCCCGGAATACGAGAGCGTGCTCGGGGTCGAGACCGCGTTGAACGTGCGCTGCGTCGCCCCCTGACACCAGACGTCGCCGGCGTCGCCCCGGTTGTTCTTGGCGTCGAGGTCGTCCGCGTACGCAACGTGCTGCCAGGTGAAGGCGTCGGCGCACTCGACGTCGCTCGCCTTGTGCGTCTCGTCGTCGTTGACCGCGTTGTCGTGCCGTTTGGCTTCGTAGCCGCCCTCGTCGACGTGATAGATGACGATCCCCTCCGCCGGAAGGTTCGCGTCGAATCCCATCCATTGACGGTTCTCGACCAGGAAGTACTCGTCGGTGGGCATCCCGAACGACCAGACCTGGGCCGCCACGGGCCGTTCCTCGACGGGCGGCAGGCAGAGGTTGGGCAGATCGTTGTCGACCACGAAGTAGGTGAGCCAGCCGAGCCGGTGCCGCGTGAAGGCGCTCATGTGAGCCGGGCTGGACGGGGAGTTCCAGTTGCCGGAGGCCATCAGTCCCCACCAGCCGATCCCTTCGGAGTCGCCCGTGACGTCCTCGTCGGTGTCGTAGAGATCGGGAATCCCCAGACAGTGGCCGAACTCGTGCGCAAAGACACCGATCTCGATCATCCCACCGTTGCAGCTGGTGCCGGGCGCCATCACGTACCGGTTGACCTTGATCTTGCCGCCGCCCGCGCGGTTGTCGTTGGTCGTGAAGGGAGAACCGAACCAGGCGTCGACGAAGTACTGGTGGGACCAGAGGTTGTTCCCGGCCGTGCCGCCGCACTCGCCGCCCATCTTGGGATGGACGATGAAGCACTGGTCCACGAATCCGTCGTCGTCCCCGGAGTTGGGAATTCCGTCGGGACCGTCGTTGTCGTACTGACCGAAGTCGACGATTCCGTCGTTCAGTTGGAGCGTCTCCAGAACGAGGTCCCCGGCTCCGCCGTCGTACCCGTTCTTCGAGCCTTCGTAGTCGGCCGCGTCGCCGGAGGCTCGAACCCACTCCCAGACCCCTCCGTCGACGCCGAACGACCCGTACGAGACTTCGCGGTAGTAGTCGTTGAGCGTTCCGGTTTGGGAGAACACGAAGAGCTGGATCTCGAGCGACGCAGGGTTCCATGGGGCGGTTCCGGAGTCGTTGAAAAGGACGGGGAGGACCACGATCGAGGCGGTGCCGGCCAGGCCGCTCCCGCCGCGGGCCTCGGCCTGCTCCGGGGTGATGAGACCGGCTTCGAGGTCGCGTTTGTTCTGGAAGATCTGGTCGGCCCGGCGCACCAGGCCACACGGCGCGTCGGTCTGATGGGCACGGAACTCCCGCGCGGCCGCCACCATGTGGGGCGGGAGCGGGCCTTCCTTCGGCAGCATGACGCAGGAGGTCCCGGCCCGGGCTGTCGCGATCGCAGCGACGGAGAGTAGCGCCCCGGCCCCGACGGCACCGGCCACTCGCGCAGCCGTCCGGCCACGCATCCTGCAAGAACCAACGGCGGACATGCACACACCTCCTCGCATCCGACGGTCGTTTCCATCCAATGCAGTCTTCCATCCAATGCAGGAGCCGGCTGAAACCGCACGCGCGAGTTTTAGCGATCTTGTCACACCTCCCCCCCTTGCGGAGTAGGCCGCAACGGGCCCGGCCCGGGCGGCCGCACCCCCTCTGGCCGGACTCGACCGGCTGGACGCGCCTAGCTGGACTCGACTTGCTGGACTCGACTCGCTGGCATCGACTGTTGGCATCGACTGTTGGCATCGACTGTTGGCATCGACTGTTGGCATCGACTGTTGGCATCGAAAAGGAGATCGCGTGAACCGCTTACGTCCCGCATTCCGTACCCTCGCCCCCACCGTGGCCGCGCTGGGAGCGCTCTCGATATCCCTGCTGGCCGGCTGCTCGGATGACGACAAACCGACCGAGCCCGGCATCATGACCCACGATCCGGACGCGGCCACCGTCGTGTCGGTCGACCGCTTCAGCGACACGGCCGCCACCCTGATGAAGCGCAGCGAAAACCCGGGCCTGCCGGCCGCCAACGCCCCGATCGACTACGACGCGGGCGAGCCGTTCCGCACCATGGGGCTGGGACCGGACGGACAAATGGTCCGTTACTACAACTTCGACGTGCAGCCGCTCGCCCCGGCCCCGATCTACGTCTTCTTCCGTGCCGGCGCGAGCACCCCGCTCGCGGGCCAGCTCAACGTGATCGGAGTGATTCCGGGAGACGCCGGGTACAACGACTTCTGGCGCGTGAACAAGGTCATCGTGCCGGACGACTACGTCGCCAACGAGATCGCGAACGTCGCCGAGATCACCGCCCGAGGCTATGAAGTGCAGGCCACGAGCACGATCGTGAACTGCCCGGTGGTGCCGGACGGATCGACGGCGAGCCTCCGCTATCAGTCGACCGACAACGGTCTCACGCGCGGGTGGTACGACGAGAAGATCGTCAAGTACTTCAACTTCTCCGAGCACGCGCTGGAGATGACGGGCGGCGGGCAGGTCCCGGTCTCCGAGATCCGCGTGACCTTCAACATCAATCCGAACGAGGCCGGCGGCGGCCCCCCGTCCGGCTTCAAGGCGGAGACGGGGACGATGCAGACGCACAACGTGCTGCAGACGCTCCCGGCGGATATGGCCTACTCACCGCTCTGGGACGTCGACGTCTATGACAACGCCGACTTCGCGATGGTGCACAACTGGGACACCGCGCTCGGCACCAACCTCCTGGGCGAGGGCGTGGCGCTCGTCAATTGCCCGGTCGTTTCGGTGGGCAGCCGCCACCCCGTCGACCCTGACACCGCTCCGCAGGTCTCCGTGGACCGATTCAGCGACGACGCCGGCACCCTCTTCCGGCGCAGCGAGAACGCCTCGCTGCCGGCGGCGAACGCGCCGATCGACTTCGACTCCGGGGCGCCCTTCCTGACCCGCGGACTGGGCCCGAACGGTGCGTCGATTCAGTACTACAACTTCGACGTGCAGCCGACCGGACCGGCCCCGATCTTCGTGCTGGTGCGCGACGGGGAGAGCGATCCGGTCGACGGGCAGCTCAACATCATCGACGTGCTGCCCGGCGACGCGGGATACAACGACTTCTGGCGGGTGAGCTTCGTGACCGTGCCCTCGGGCTACGTGGCGAACACCATCACCAGCTACGAGCAGATCGCGCGCGAGGGCTATCCGCGCCAGGTCACCGACGTCATCGTCAACTGTCCCGTCGTGCCCGACGGATCGACCGCGTCCCTCCGCTTCACGGACGAAAGCACCGAGCTGCACCGGGGCTGGAAGGACGGACGCGTGGTCAAGTACTTCACGTTCAGCGAAGACGACATCATGGCAACCGGGCAGGGAATGGTGCCGCTGGCCGACATCCTCGTCTCCTTCAACATCAACCCTGGTGAGACGGGCGGCGGCCCGCCGTCGGGATTCAAGACGGAGACGGGATCGGACCAGACCCACAACGTCGTCGCGGTGCTTCCCGGGATGCCCGGCTACTCACCGCTCTGGGACGTCGACATCTACGACAATGCCGACTTCGACGGCGTCCACGACTGGACGAGCGCGACGATGGCGAACGTCCTCGCGACGGGAGCAGCGGTCGTGAACTGCCCGGTGGTCACGGTCTCACGGTAGGCCCCGCATCCGGGCTCGGCGCGAGCCCCCGAACCGGCGACGCCGTACCTCCTACGGTGCGGCGTCGCGCAGGATCAATCCGGTCGGCAGTCGATCTCCGAAGAGCCACTCCTGCTCGCTCTGCACGAGCGAGGCATGCGGATCGCGCAGCAGGCTCGTCCAGTGGGCGGCTTCCTCCCAACCCTCGAAGCGAGCGGCGATCGTTTCGACCACCGATGCCGGCAAGTCCCGCGCCCGATCCCCGGTCGTGCGGCCGAGCGCGACCAGGGCCTGGGCGGTCCCGGACGTTTCCTCCAGCGGCAGCGTGAGCACGCTATCGATCCACCCCGCGACCTCCCCCGGCGGAACGGCGCGATCGACGGGTCCGTAGAACGGCTGCCTTGCACCCACCCGGCCCAGCGCCCAAAGGATCTGCCGGTCGGGCGTCCCCTTTTCGAGCTTCGGCAGGAGCAGCCGACCGAGCTCGACCTTCGACTCCGCGGGCAGGCGTTCGAGATTGGCCAGCG
>JAGQHR010000431.1 GCA_020431745.1 Candidatus Eiseniibacteriota bacterium | reverse complement strand
GAAGGCCGCCACCCCCTTCACAAGGGGTCGCGGCCTCCGTGCCTTGTCTCTCTCTACCGTTCGGCGCGCTCGTCCGAACTGTGGCAGATCGCTTCGAGAATCGTCCGTGCTAGAAACGCAGGTAGTCCGGCACCGGCTGATAGGTCCAGGTGAAGCGCACCGCACGGTTGGGCGCGGTACCTGTGAACTCCTGGATCTCCAGCTTGCCGTAGTGGGTCTCACCGTTGCTCAGCGGGAGCCGCACCACGATCGCCTTGTCCACCGTCTCCGCCGGAACCATCGTGATCGAGTCGATGAATCCCGACGCGCTGGTGCTGGAAATGTTCGGATCGTCGACCAGCTTGAATCCCGCGACGCGCGTCGCCCACTGCGCGGCATTCGGCCCGCCCAGCAGACTCGGAGACTTCATCGCGAGAGGGAAGGTCGGACCGTTACCATCGTCGGTCGTCCCGAGGAAGAAATCGATGTGCTCGAGATTCTCGATCACGACCGAGTAGGTCTGTCCCTCGGAGAGATCCATGCCGCTCGCTCCGGGCGCGGAGAACTCCGCGAGGCTGGTGATGATCGATCCCCCCATGGGGAGCGCCGTATCGATCTCGTTGGCGGGCTCGGACAGGTCCCCGTTGTCCTTCACGGAACGAACGCTGTAGAAGTACTTCGTCCCGACGACGGGGGTGCCGTCCGTGTAGGTCCGCGCATTCACCGGATTCGTCGTGATGAGGGCCGCCATTAGCTGTTCATTGGTCGCGCCGGCGAGGGAGGAGCTGCTCCGATAGACATTGTAGCCGGCAAAGTCGTTGCGTCCTTCGTCGGAGCTCCCGTTCCAATCCAGGACGATCTGTCCCTCCAGCTCCAGGTTCTGGAAGGTGAGATTGCTGGGCGGGGCGAACTCCGACGGGGGCTGGGTGGAGCTGTCGTTGCTGCAACCGGCAGCCAGGATCATCGTCCCGAGCGCCAGGGCCGGCAGCAGCCTCTTCAAGTGATAGGTTCCGTTCTTCCTCATGCGAATCGACCTCCTGATCTTGTCCGCTCCTGGACCTGATGGATCTTCCTATGTGCCCCGACCGATAGTAGCGCGGCCCGGTTGCGGGTCCAGAGGTTCTCGCAGACCCCCACCGCGCCGATTCATGGGATTCCCTTGCCGGGGCCCCAGGACCGCTTTTGTAAATTATCTATTTATCAATGAGTTAGCTAGTCCGGGGCCGCTCGGCGGGATCCTTTGCCGCGGGATCGTCCACCTCGATCAATAGTCGCGCGTCCAGTTCACTTCCACGCCGGACTGCTGTTCCCCGGCCAGCGTCTCCAAACGCAGCGACCTGGTGAGCAGGTACTCGAGGTTGAAGAAGAAGCTGCTGCCCGTGTCGAGACCCTGCTCGTACTTGAGGAGGATCCGCGGGCTCAGGTATTTCCCCAGCACGAGCGCGCTGCCCTGATCGGGCCCGCTGCTCTGCCGGATCGACACCAGGTCGAATCCCAGTCGCTTCTCGAGCTCGCTCTGGATCTGGGAGGTCCCGAAGACCGCCGCGATGTCCGTGGCCCGGGTCTTGAGCAGTCCGACCTGATTCTGGTCGAGGTCTTCCATCGAACGTCCCAGCACGAGGTACGAGAGGATGTCGCCGTCGGCCATCGGCGGCTCCGAAGAAAGCACGAGCTCTGGCTCACGCACGGTCCCGTAGAGCGAAACGCGGAAGAGGATGCCTTCGACGCGCGTCGTGAGAGAGAGGTCGAGCACGGGATTGAGCTCGTCCTCACCATAGAACTGCACGGTGCCCTGCTCGACCTCGAAGACGCGGCCCAACAAGCGATACTCGCCGCGCAGCGCCTTGAGATCGCCCGAGATGATGAGCAGCTGCTCGGTTTGCACGACCAGCTCTCCTCCCAGCTCGACGTCCAAGCCCTCGCCGCGAATCCAGAATCCCCCGGGGATCGAGATCTTCACGTTCAGATCCGGTTCGATCTTCTTCGGCTTTTGTCGCAGGTCGGGCGGTCCCATCGTGCCGCTCTCGTCGGCCTGCCGGGTCGCCGATGTCCAGAGGAGCGCGTCGCCCTGGACCGGCAGGATCTCGCGGGATTGTTCGGGAACCACCAGAACCCCGTTCTCGACGTCGACGCGTCCGTGCACGCCGGGTCGCGTCGCGGTTCCTCCGAGGTCGATCTTGGCGCCGGCGATGACGCGGGATCCGTCCGCGAGGTTGGCTTGCAGATCGCGTGCGCGCACCGAGCCCGAGAGGCGGGGATCGTCCGCCGGTCCATCCGCTTCGACATGCGCCTCGAGCTTCCCGGCGATGCTGTACTTGGGCGGGAGCAGGGCCGCGAACCGCGACAGGTCGACGGAGGGCGCGTCCAGCCGCGCGGATGCTTCCGTATCCGGACGCGGGCGGAAGGACAACGGACGCAGGCTGACGTCGGCCGGCAGGTCGGCCCGTGCCGTGATGATCTCCCGGTCGCGATCGAGGAGCCTGGCACTGGCGACGACGCCCGAGTCCGGGCCGACATCGGCCTCGAGCTCCGCCCGATAGTCCTGAAGCTCCTTCCAGTCTTGAAACACGAACGAGCCACGGAACCGGGCGCGCGGAGACGCCGCACGCCCCCGCGCTGCCAGCGAACCGTTCGCGAGGAGATACCGGCCGCTTCGCGTCGTGGGCACGGGGACGTCGTGGATCTGCAGATCCAGCCCCACGTCGCCGGAGTCGACGGAGACGGCGAACGGCATCAGACGTAGGCGGACGGGCGCGAACCCCGTCCCGCGCATCAGCACGTCTTCCGGAAGCGACGCCTCCCCGTTCGCGGCACCGGGTCCCGTGTTCGAAGTAGTCCCGAAGGCACGATCCAGGCGATCGCGCATTTGCGAGCGGGGATCGACGAGAGAATCACGCGGTGCATCCAGACCCGAACCGACCAGCAGGTCCGCAAACGCGCCCTCGGGCCCGAAACGTCCCCGGGCTCGCAACGACACATCGCCGCGGTCGGCCAGCGTCAGGCCCGTCGCCTCGACGAACGCCCGCACGCTGTCGGGCCCCTCCGTCTGCACGTCGAAGCGGACATGTTCGGGCCAGGTTCCCGGCGGGATCTGGTTCGGCACGATCGTCGCAGGCAGCGTGAGATCTCCGTGCGCGGAGAGACGCGCCAGATTCTCTCCGAGCTCGCCGTCGGCCGCCGGTCTCCCCCAGGTTCAAGCAGCTGGTCAGGCGGACAGGTCGCGGCGCTCCTCGACGTGCGTGACGCGCTGACGCTGCTGGTTCATCACCAGCGCGAGCACGATCGCGAGCGCACCGACGGCGATCAGGATCCAGCCGAGCGGACCCTCGTCCACCCAGCCCGTGCCGACGTTCACCACGTCGAAGGCGAGCACCAGCCCCGCGAGCAGCAGGATGATTCCCAGTCCGACTCCCATGTCAGCCTCCTCAGAACACCCGCCGACGGCTGCCGCCGATCGGCACGAAGTTCAGGATCAGACCGACCACGAGCAGGATCAGCCCGATGGTGGTCAGGATCGAGATGCTGGCCACGAGTCCCACGATCAGCAGGATCAGACCCAAGACGATCATTCAGTCACTTCCTTCTGGCTTGGTGCCCCGTCCGGCGCCGGAGAGGCACAGCGAGTCAAGCGACTCCGCTGGAGACTCGGTACCCCCCAAGGGGTGGGGCCATGCCACCCGGAACGGCAGTAGGATCTCGTCGTGACGATCCGGATGGCTGTGGTCAACGACTACGAGGTGGTCGTCCACGGTGTCGCGGCGATGCTGCGGTCCTACACCGACCGGATCGAGGTGGTCGAGCTCGACGCCGACGCCTCCGTGGTCTCCCCGGTCGACATCGCTCTCTACGACACCTTCGCCCAGCCGCAGGGCGACCAGGCGGCGGTCGGCCGACTGGTCACCAACCCGCAGGTGCGCAAGGTCGTCGTCTACACCTGGAACCTCGACCCCGACCTCGAGCAGGCCAGCCTGCGCAAGGGTGCCTCGGGCTACCTCTCCAAGCGGCTGACCGCCGCCGAGCTGGTCTCAGCACTGGAGGCGGTCCACGACGGCGAGGTGATCGCCTCGGCCGAGGACGCCACCAAGGCTCCCATCGGCGGCGACTGGCCCGGCCGCGCGGAGGGGCTGACGCCGCGCGAGTCGGA
>JAGQHR010000430.1 GCA_020431745.1 Candidatus Eiseniibacteriota bacterium | reverse complement strand
TGCCCGGCGTGCCGGCACGAAAGCCGCAGCCGACCCGTCGATCGCGATCTCGACCGACCCGAGCGGTCCCTCCGGGTACGGCGGGTTCAAACCGTCGTGCATCGGTTGGGCGAGGACTCTCCGTCCAGGGTCGGGATCGGCGGTCCCTCCGATTCCTCGGATCAAGTCGGCCTGGAAAAACTGGAGGGAGGCCACGTCGTACATCGTCCCCGGCGATCCCTGGGTCTGCGTGCCCCCCGGGACGCGCAGGTTGTACGGTTGCTGCTCGTCCGCATGATCCCGCGTGGTGACGTTCCGGCTGACCAGGAGCGCCAGATCGCGATCGCGCAGGAATTGTTCGAGCTCCCCGACGTCGACGCCTTCTTCGACGAAGATCTGCGCTTCCGGGGACGGGAGCGTGACGGGCGATGCCAACGGACGCGGCCGAGGCCACACCTCGACCGGGTCGAGCTCCCAGAGATCGCCTGAGTACTGCACGAGCACGTCGGGATCGTAGTAGCTGATCGTCTTGCCGATGCCGGGAGTCAGGACCTGGTCCGCCTCCCACACCGAACCGACCGGCGCGAGCGTCTTGATCCGGAGGTCGTAGCGGGAGATGGGATTCGCGCGCGAGCCGTCGTTGTGATCGGCGCGCGTCTCGGGAGTGTGAACCGCGACGAGCGTGCCATCGCCGAGGATGAGCGGATTGCGATAGAGCCCGGAATGCTCCGGTGGCGGAGTGTCGGTGTAGCCCGATGTGGAACGATCCGTGATGTACGTCGTCGACATCGCGTCGGGGTTGTCGCCGGGCGCCGCCCGCAGCAGCACGACCTGGCCCGAGGCATGGGTGTAGAACTCCGGCGCGTCGATGCCGTAGTAGTCGCCGGGCGAGACGGGGCTCTCTGAGATCTGGAGGAAGTTCTCGATCTCGTCATCGTAGTTGCCGCTGAAGTCCACCAGGTTGGGATCATCGTCGAGACTGCGACTGAAGTAGACGTGCAGCTCGTGACGTCCGACGTGGTTCAGCGTCTCCGCTTCGCGGCCGTCTTCGCGGATCATCCAGGGGAAGAACTGATTGAACGTGTGGCCGACGAGGTTCGTGCCCTCCAGGAGATCCGTGCGGGAAGGACGTGGCTCCGGGAACACTTCGTCGCGCGTGCTCAGCGGTACCGCATCCACGTCTTCGCTCGACCAGTTGAACGTTCCGTATCCGCCCCCACCGGCATCCGCATCCGCCTGCTGGTCGCGCTGGAGATGATCCCACCGAGTGAAGACCAGGCGGCCGAACGAATCGAGCTCCAGGCTGAACGAGCCGGACGGGGAGTGCTCGACCAGGAACAGATCGCCGGTCGCCGGATCCAGGCTCCAGATGCCGGACACCGTGGGCGCCTCCTCGTACTCGTCGAGCTGCGGATACAGGTGGCCTTCACCCCCGCGTGGACGATCCGAGGTGAAGAGGATCCGATCGTCGCTCCCGTAGATCGGGCTCACGTTGTTGTAGTCCTCGGGCTGGTGCGGCACCTTCGTGATGACCGGTGTGTCAGAGGGCCCCAGTCCCGCGATCTCGTAGATCTGCCAGTGATACGTCTCCCACTGGTACTGCTGCTCGGGTGCGCCGATCACCATCGAAAAGAGCGCCCGGTCCCCGTCCCAGTGCACGCACGGCTCCCGTACCGCGATGCTCGCGTCGCCCTGGAAGCCTGTCATGCCGTAGCCGGCCTCCTCGGTCAGATTGCGCAGGGTACCGTCGGGATAACGGATCCAGAGGTCCCCTCCGCGGCCGACCTCGGCCATGCCCGCCTGTTGATTGCCGAAGGTGGAACCGACCGTCGTGAAGTCCGCGGGGATCGGGACCTGCGTGACGAACAGGATCGGATGGGGGAGAAGCGGACCCTCGGCTCGCGTCGTGGACGGGAGAAGAAGGAGCGCGGGCAGAAAGAGCTGCGGCACGACCAAAGCGAGCGTTGTTCTGAGACGGGGCACGAGGCGCCTCCCTTCGCTCGATGCGTTCCAAGGTGCGGGGCCCCGTCAGGTCCGAACGCCGGCCACCCTATCCGCCTCCGCTGGTTGTTGCAACGTCCAATCCTGCGGCACGGGACTCTGCGCCAATTGCGAGAGCGGCAGGGGCCGGCGACCCGCGAAGGATTGCCGATCGGGGAATGGGACGGACAGTTCTTGTATCAGTGACCCGATTCGGGCGACCCCTCCGTAGACCGAATGGCCCTCGCGGCGAATCGGCATTCGTCCCCAAGATTCAACGCATCTGCGGAGGTTCGATGTCACGCACGCTCCTGTCCCCGAGTCGTTCATTCACTGTCGCCATCCTCCTCGCGATATCAGCCGCCGGAGCCGCCCACGCGGCGGTTCACGAGGTCGTGCAGGACGGTTTCACCTTCATTCCGGCCAATCTCGAAATCCAAGTCGGTGACACCGTCCATTGGACGTGGCAGACCGGCAGCCACACCGTGACGAGCGGTTCCGCCTGCACGCCCGACGGGCTGTTCGACGCTCCTCTGAACACGGCGAATCCCGAATTCAGCTTCACGTTCGACACGGCTGGTGCCGTGGACTACTTCTGCACGCCGCACTGCGCGCTCGGCATGACCGGCACGGTCACGGTCAGCGCTTCGTCCGACGTCCCCGAGTCGGCCGCGGCGCTCGGGTTGCGGGCGTACCCGAATCCGTTCCGGGCGGGCACGGACGTCGCGCTCTCGCTGGAAGAGGCCGGTCCGGTCCGCGTCGAGGTCTTCGATGCCGGCGGCCGCCGCGCCGCTCTGGTCCATAACGGATGGATGGCCGCGGGGCCGCAGCGCCTCCATTGGGACGGTTCGAGGGAGGACGGTTCGGCGGCTCCCTCCGGGATCTACTATGCGCGGATCACCGCCGCCCGAACCGTGCGGACGCTTCTCCTCACCAAGGTCGACTGATCGGCGCGGCACGCCTCCGCCGCACTCGTCTCGTCGCCTCTGACCGGGCTCCGTTGCGCTTCACTGCGCGGCGGAGCTTCGGCTTTCGTCCACCCGCCGACCAACTTCGCAGTGGCTCCCGGTGGGCGATGCGCTACATTCACCAACGGACGTCAGCCCCGTCCGAATGAGTTGTGGGCTGCCGGCATCGGTGCCAAGACCAACCCCAGGACGAGGAGATCCGGCTACGATCGACCACACGCCTCCCATCCAACAGAAGGCGGTCCTCTTCGGCTTCAGCGGCTTCGAGGGCACGCCACATGACACCGTCGACGAGCTGGCCCTGCTGACCGATACGGCTGGCGCTCTGGTCGTCGGACGCCTCTACCAACGACGCACCTCCGTCCATCCCGGTCTGTTCCTCAGCAAGGGCAAGATCGAGGAGGCCCGCGCGCTTCTCCAGGAGCACGCGGCCGAGCTGCTCGTTTCCGACGAGGACTTGAGCCCGGCCCAGGTCCGCAACCTCGAGGATGCGCTCAAGGTGCGGGTCATCGACCGGAGCGAGCTGATCCTCGACATCTTCGCGCAGCGAGCGGCCACTCGCGAAGCGCGGATCCAGGTGGAGCTGGCGCAGCTCCGCTACCTGCTGCCGCGTCTTGCCGGGATGTGGGCTCACTTTTCGCGGACCGGTGGAGGCATCGGGACCCGGGGACCGGGGGAGACGCAGCTCGAGGTCGACCGCCGGGCCGTGCGCCAGAAGATCTCGATCCTGCAGAAGCGGCTCGAGGGCGTCGAGGTGGAGCGGGCCACTCAGTCCGGGCGCCGTGGACGTGAGTTCCGGGTCTCGTTGGTCGGGTACACCAACGCCGGGAAGTCGACGCTCTTCAACGGGCTCACCGGCGCGGGCGTGCTCGCCGAGGACAAGCTGTTCGCCACCCTCGACACCGTCACCCGGAAGGTCTACCTCGACGGGAATCTCCATGTGCTCCTTTCCGACACCGTCGGATTCATCCGCAAGCTCCCGCACCATTTGATCGCGTCGTTCCGCGCGACTCTGCGCGAGGTCGAGACGACCGACCTCCTGGTCCACGTCGTGGACGCGAGCCATCCGTCCCATCCCGATCAGATCGCGGTCGTCGACCAGGTGCTGGACGATCTCGTGCAGCAGCCGGTGCCGCGGGTTCTCGTCTTCAACAAGTCGGACCGGCTCGAGCATTCGGAAGAGATGCGCATCCGCCTCTCCCATCCGGAAGCGATC
>JAGQHR010000429.1 GCA_020431745.1 Candidatus Eiseniibacteriota bacterium | reverse complement strand
CCGGACGTGCTTTCGGCCCTTTCACGCACGCAGTGGTCCCGCAACAACGTGCGGGAGCTGCGGAACGTGGTGGAGCGGATGATCCTGGCCGCCGGAAACGGTCCCGTCGGACCGGAGCACCTGCCGAGCGATCTGCCGATTTCGTCAGCGGCCGATCCGACCGTGCCGAGCGAGGAGGCGGTGGAGCCACACCGCGCTTCCGAGAACGGCGGGACACTGCGGGAACGCAAGCTGGAAGCGGAGCGCCGGATCGTGCTGGAGGCGCTGGAAGAGAACGAATGGCAGATCACCCGCACCGCGGAGGCGCTGGGGCTGGCCGATCACTCGAGTCTGCTCAAGATCATGCGCCGCCACGGCCTTCGCCGCTGAACCCGCGTGCTGGGGGGGGCCGCGCAGATTCGCGGAAGGGCGCTAGTCCGGTTTTCTCACCAGGGGTGGTGAAGCTGGCGTTTCGGCCGGTCGGGAGGGGATTCCTCCCAGGGCGGGGAGGTCGACCGGCCTCTTGCCGTGTTGCGATTCGAGTTCTGCGATCTCTCCGCTGTGACGGTGACGTTTGGAAGCAGGCTCGCGCGAGAGTGGGACTGTTTTCATTCTTTTGATGGAAGAGTCCGGACGGTGCGGCATCTCAAGGAGGGCCGAGCCCGGACTGTAGGTTGCTCAACACGTCCCAGAAGAGCTCCCCTTTGCTTGCTAGCGACCCCGGACGTAGAGGCTCTTGACCCGGCCCCACGAGGACTCCGAGACCGGAGTCGGCTCGCGCCGCGTCACCGGCGCCGAGCGAGCGTAGATATAGTCTCCGTCGGACGTCTCGTCGCCGTTCGCGGCGTTGCCGCAGAAATAGAACGTCACGCTGGGCAGGTCCGGGGCGATCCAATCGAAGCTCCAGGTGGTGGGACCGCCGCTCGGCCAATGTGTCCCCTCGGTCGTTTGCTTCAGGTAGTCCCTCGTCCCCTCGCTGTCTTCGGACAATTGCGTGTTCACCGGATCGGTCACGACCATGTCTCCGCCCTGCGCGTAGTCGTCGCTGTCATCGAGGACGGTGAGCTCGAACCCCCACCGCATTTGGCCCGAATCCTCCAACAGCACCGTCAAGGGGTACGTCTGGCCAGGAACGTACTCCGACGGCAGGCCCAGGATCTGGAGATCGCCATCCCCGGAATTCAGCTCGTAGGTGGCATGGCAGAACGTGCAGTTCAGATAGATGGGGGGATTGTTGGAGAATCCATCGAGGGGGCCGCTGCTATAGGCCGAGGCCAGCGCAGGAACCAGCGCGCAGATCAGCCCGGCCAGACCCGGAACGTTGGTGCGTTTCATCGGATGAGATCTCCTTGGATGCGAATGCTGTTTCAGTACGCGATGACGCGGGCCTGACCATGCAGCCGACGACCGTCGCGATCCCATCCCCGGGCGCGTAGGAAGGCCACACCGCGGACATTTTGCGGGAGCGGGAACGACCACCGCGTATCCGTGCCTCGGATATCGACCGGGAGCGACGAAATGCGCCGGCCGCTCGCGTCGATCAGCTCCAAGCTCTCGATGCGGAACGGGATCGGACTGGAGAGCGACACGGTCCTTGCTCCCCGGCCCGGGTTCGGGGTGATCCGAACGTCCAACTGCCCCGGAAGCGTGGCCGAGGTCTCGGGCGCGCTCGCCGGCGATCCCTGGTTGAGGAAGAGGATCACAGGACCGTTCGCGACGCCGATCGCGAGATCGAGCCAGCCGTCGCCGTTGACGTCTCCGAAGGCCATCGCGCTGCCGCTGGAAGACGAGTCGTAGACCCAGTCCGGAGTCGTCGCGAAGACGCCGTCGTTGTTCAGATAGATGCGCGTGTGCCCGTTGCCGAAGTGGATGGTGGCGAGATCGTCGTCGCCGTCGTTGTCGATGTCGATCCACTGGAGCTCCTGGCACCCGTGGTACGACTCGGTCGAGGCCCACGCGGGATTCGGATCGAGCGTCCCCCCGAGGTTCGCGTGCCACCGGTCCGCGAAGCCGTTCCCCCCGACGGCCAGGTCCGGAAGGGTGTCGAGATTGGCGGCGGCCCAGCCGATGCCCTTGTCCGTGCGCTCGGGATGTCCCGTCGTCCACGCGAAGCCGGTGTCGAGGGTGGTACCGAGGTTGAGGAAGACGCCCGTCTCCCAGCTGGACCATCCGGCGACGGCGAGATCGAGGCGGCCGTCCCCGTTCATGTCCGCGAAGTCCGCCGAGTTGGTGATCCCCACCTGTTGGGAGGCCCAGAAGGGAGTCGCGTCGAATCCGGATCCGTTGTTCCGGAACAATCGCGTCGGGCGATACGGATCGAGGGTGTTGCCCTGGTTCGCGGTCGCGAGGTCGAGATCGCCGTCTCCGTCGATGTCCCCCAGCGCGATACCCACCGTCCAGTCGGAATCGTTGCTCTGCCAGGAGGGCGTGGTCGCGAGCAATCCGTCCAAACCGTAGTAGACCTCGGACGCTTGCAGGCTGCTGCCACCATTTCCGACGACGAGATCCGGATATGCGTCGCCGTTGATGAACCCCCAGCGCGCGTCCGTCGTGTGGCGCTGCGCGGAGGCGATCCAGCTGGGCTCGGACTCGAGCATTCCGCCATCGTTGAGATAGATGAAGTTGTAGTAGTCGGCGATGGGAGGCTGGGAGTTCGCGAAATAGGTCCCTACGAAGAGATCGAGATCCCCGTCGTGATCGGCGTCGAACCAGGTCATCCCGCCGACGGCGCGGACTCGCGTGCCGACCCAATCCGGAGTCGCGGGCAAAGGGAAGTCGCCTCGACGTGCGGTCTCCCGCGGCTCGGCCTGCACCCACCCATCCGGTCCGTAGCCGGGGTCGTTCCGATCGGCCTCGGTCGCCAGGCGACGATCGCTGGTCGCGACGAGCTGGCCGTCGTCGGAAACAAACCGATCGATCTCGGCGGATGCGAATGCGGACAAGAGCGCCAAGGCTATAATGGCGAGCCCGATGGGTCGAATCACCAGAGGTTTCCAGTCGTCGTGAAGCATCGATGCACTCCAGGATGCGGGGGACGGTGTGTCGAAACTCGTCCGGTAAGTCTACTCCGCCGGCCGCGTTCCGGCCGAGTGGATTCCCTCCGGCCGCCGGGGACGACTCTGCGATCCCGGAGCGCTGCCCTGCGGATTGCAAGGCCGGAGTCGGTTTCGAGTCCGGCTCGTGGCGGTCTGTTCTAAGCTCCCCTTCATGGTGTCGTCCCGAAATCGACGCGAGAGCCGCAAACTCGGGATCGTGGGGATCCGTTGGTTGGTCGTGGCTCTGCTGGTCGGCGCGGGGGCACTCGTGGCGGGGCGGTTGTCCCTTTCGTCCGCGACACGTTCGGACGTGACGGGTTCGGACGTGACGGAACGCGAACCGGCCGTGCTCCTGATCAACGGCGACTTCGAGGCCAGCTCGGATTCGTGCATCGGATGGGCCGTCCCCGGTCCGCAGCTGGCGGACGGATACCGCATTCGGATCTCGGAAGAGAACCCTCACGGCGGCGAAAGGTGCGCGGAGCTCTCGACCGATCCCACTCGCCATATCGACATCCCGGCGGGCAACCTCGTGCAGGATCCGGATCCCGAGCGACTGCGGGACCAGACGGTGCGGCTGCGATGCTGGATTCGGACGGAGGGCGACGCGACCGCCCAGATCTTCCTGCGGGTCGACGACACGGGGCCACCTCCGACGTTCTTCGAGTACGAACCGGATCGGCCGATCCGATCGGTGGACTGGATCCCGCTCGAGATCACGGGACCGGTCGCGTACAACGCCGCATTCGTACACGTGGGAATCAACATCATGGGCAAGGGGTCGGTCTTCGTGGACGACGTGAGCCTGGAGATCGTGGGGGCCACCGGCCACGCGCCACCGTCGGCTCTCTCGGATCGGGGGCTCGAGAACATCGTGGCCGTGGCGAAGCTCTTGGACGTCCTGCGCTTCTTCCACCCCTCCGACTCGTGTGCCGTCGCTCCGTGGAACGAGCTCGCGGTCGGTCTGATCGTGCGCGCGGAGGACGCGTCCGGGCCCGAGGAGCTCGCCGCAGCCCTCGCCGCACTCTGCACGACCCACGCACCGACGGTTTCGATCTACCCGACGGCCGAAAGCGCACCGGCACCGTGGGCCGACTTGGCAGGCGACGTTTCCGCCCGGGATGTGATCT
>JAGQHR010000042.1 GCA_020431745.1 Candidatus Eiseniibacteriota bacterium | reverse complement strand
CCTTCCGGGAACGGGTGCTTCCGAGGCCGGCTCTCTCGCTTGGCTGCCCTGGACGGCTCCGTTGGTCGCGGCGGTGTTCGTCCTTCTCTGCTGGCGATTCTGGCGTCTGGGACTCGATCACTACCAGGGAACGGGTAGCTGAACATGGATCGGGTCCCGGGAACGGTCGGACCGGTCGTCCGCGTCGAGCGGCTGACGAAGGAGTTCCGCGTCCTGCGGCATCGCTCCGGGCTCTGGGGCGCGGTCCGCAATCTCGTCTCCCGCGAGGGAACGGTCGTCCGTGCGGTCGACGGCGTCAGCTTCGCGATCGAATCCGGGGAGTTCGTCGGCTACGTCGGCCCGAACGGCGCCGGCAAGTCGACCACGATCAAAATGCTCGCCGGCATCCTCGTGCCGACGTCGGGTCTCGTCGAGGTCGGCGGCTTGATCCCGCATCGCAAGCGCACGCTCAACGCGCGTCAGATCGGGGTCGTCTTCGGACAGCGCACCCAGCTCTGGTGGGACCTCCCGCCCCTGGACGGCTTTCGTCTGCTGGGCCGCCTCTATCGAGTGGAGCGGGCGACTCTGGAGCGTCGTCTCGAGGAGTTCACGTCGTTGCTCGGGTTGGAACGGCTCCTCGAAACGCCGGTCCGCAAGCTCAGCCTCGGGGAGAAGATGCGCTGCGAGCTGGTCGGTGCCCTGCTCTACGATCCGCGGATCCTGTTTCTCGACGAGCCGACGATCGGCCTCGACGTGGTGGCCAAGCAGCAGATCCGTATGTTTCTGCAGCAGATCAATCGGGAGAAGTCGACGACCGTGCTGCTGACCTCGCACGACTTGGACGACATCGAGAGCCTCTGCCGGAGGGTCCTCGTGATCGATCGGGGATCGATCCTGCACGATGGCTCCGTCGACTCCCTCAAGCGGCACTTCGGGAATCTGCGGCGTCTCGTCTTCCAGCTCGCCGATCCGGGCCGGGCCGAGATCTCACTCCCGGTCGGCGCTTTCGTCGAATCGCTCCGCGAAGGCCATCTCGAGATCGGTTTCGACGCGGACCGGGTGACCGCGCCCGAGGTCGTGCGCGCGGTCATGGACCGGTTCGACATCCTCGACTTCCAGCTCCGAGAGATCGAAATCGAGGATGTCGTCCGTCGCATCTATCAGCGCGATGATGCCGGTTGATCCCCTCCGTCAATCCGCATGTGAACCAGCGCCCCCCCGGCGTTCCGCCAGGAGCTCGGCCGACCGACGCGGATTCATGATCCGGAGTTGGTGATCGCCTTCCGTCCGCACGTCGGCCCCGTCCAGGATGAGCGAGATCACCTCCGGCGGAGTCAGCTCCCAATCGAGGGCGATGAGCTTGGCCGCGAGGTTGGCCACGTTCGGGGAGGCCATCGAGGTTCCCGAGAGCTTCATCCGGTCGCCGCCCGGAACGTAGCTATCGACCTCGAACCCGTTGGAGTAGATCCGCACCGTCGGTCCGAAGCTGGTGAAGGTGGTGGCGTCTCCCGCCTGATCCACCGCGCCGGCGATGATCAGATTCGGCAGCTCGAGCATCGGCGGGACGAACTCGTCGAAGACGATGTCGTTGTCGGAGTTCCCGGCGCCGCCAACGAAGAGGATCCCCGGAGCGCTCCGGAAGGCCTCCTGCAAGCCGGACTTCATCACTTCGAACATCTCCCGGGCCATCTGCTTGCGGCTTTCGGCATCACCGATGTTGTTGGCCTCCAGGTCGTGCTCGAAGCTCGTGCGCGCGATCACCCAGCTCATGTTGACGACGCGGACCCCGTGCGCCTTCGCGTAGGCGACCACGTCCTTGAAGGCCTGGGCGCCGCGCTCGCACTGCTCCATCGTCGGCGCGGGGGGGATCGGCTCGACGTCTCCGGAGAGGCGGGCGTACATCAGCTTGGCCGCCGGGTTGCCGTCGATCGCGATGCCGGCGACGTGCGTGCCGTGGGCGTACATCGTGTAGCGACCTGCGTCGCGCATGAAGTCCGCGACCTGCTCGGGGGGCATCGCCGAGACTTCCTGCTTCACCTTGCGTGCGTCCGGCGTGTCCAGGTTCGCCTGCATGTCGAAGATGCCTTTGAACATGCTCTGCAGCTCGGCGGGGGTGCGCGTCGCCTGTGCGATCGGATAGAGCGGCCCCGAGGTGCGATTCCAATCCTCGTCGTAGGCGATGCCGAAGTCGTCGTCGACGTACCCGTCGTTGTCGTTGTCCACCCCGTCGACCGGATCCAGAGGATCGATCACGAGACGTCCCGCATAGACATCGGGATCGACTCCGGTATCCCAGATCATGACGCGGACCCAGGAGAGGCCGTCCCTTCCCGTCAGATCGAGGTTGCGGGCCTGCCAGATGTCCGGCTTTTCCACGGCGTGCGCGGCCAGCGCCTCGGAAAGCACCGTCACGACATCGTCCTTGTAGGGAGCGAGCACCGTCAGGAAGGTGTGCATATTCAGCAGCTGCTGGGCTTGGGCGAAGCTCAGCTGCTTGGACTCGGCGACCACCGGATCGAACTGGCTCTGCACGAGACCCAGGAGCAGATTCGGGGACACCATCTCGAGCTGACCTTTCGAGCTTTCGAGGACGTCCTGCACATCGGACCAGGGAAGCCCCGAGACGAGCTCGCGATAGTGGCGGATCGTCGCGGCCTCTATTGCGGCGTCATTCCCGGTTGCGTCCTTCGCGCCGAGCGACATCGCTTCCACGAGCAGCCCGGTGGTCAGCTTGGGACCCGGCTTGTCTTCCAGCCCGCGGAGGATCGCGATCTCGGACATGGCCCCGGCGAAGTCGCCGTCGAGCAGGTCCACCTGCATCAGGACGTTGTGCATCGACTTCAGGGTCGTCTTGTCCTCGATGTCGTATCCGTCCAGGTCGGCGAGCACATCCCGGCGCAGCTGCTCCGCGACCGGGGCGAAGGCGTCCCGGGACTGGATCAGCTCGCTGGCGGACACCGGAACCGGGTAGGTGTGCCGGGGCAGGTCGTCCTGACGCATGACTTTGGGCTTGTCAGCGGAGGCCGACCCCATGATCAGCCCGCAAGCCACGATTGGGAGCAATATACTGCTGGAAAGCAATTTAGAAGTTCTCATCGGATCTGGTCTCCCCTGGCATCCCGGCGCCTGGTGGTTCCTGGTCTCGTCGCTGGCCGATCACGGCGTGCCGGCTCCGTCCGTCGCCGGATGAGTGGTGGCCTCGCCGGAGGACAGACATCGCGGCCGACATCGACGCCGACATCGACGGCTGCCCCCCTGCGATACGCGGTGGGCCGGCACAAGTTACCTACCGTCTCCCGGAATATGCACGAGGGCTGGCCACTTCTTGCCCCGGATTTCGGCGAGCCCGGCTGGCCGTAGTCGCTCGAGCGCCACTCCGGACGCCTTGCGACACGAATCGGTGCCGATCGAGACGAATGTGCAGGACCTGGCTGGTCGTCCGGCATCGCTACGGTATACTTGGACGAATGAGCAAGCTAAGCATTCTCTCTGAGCTGTGGAGCTTCATGCGGGTCCGGAAGAAGTGGTGGCTCCTGCCGATCATCCTCTTCATGGTCCTTTTCGGAGCCCTCTTGGTCCTGACCCAGAACACTGCGCTCGCGCCGTTCATCTACGCCCTGTTCTAGGGGATGTCCGCCTCCTCCCGGGCTCGTCCCGGGCCTGGAGGGGATAGCCGGCGTGACGTGTTGCCGGAGCGGCGTTCAAGGAAGGACGCCGCCGAGCCGTTACTCATCGAGTGGCTCCGACGCGCGGGGTTTCCGGGAAATGCGATCCCCGGGAACGTGTTAGGCTCAGGTTCGCGACCCGTAGTCGCATCCGGGAGGGATTCACGGCATGTCGGGCGGCGTTCGCGTCTCCATCCTGCTCTTCTGTTCCCAAAGCGCCGGATCTGTGGCGGAGATTCTCGAGTCTCTGATCTCCTACGTCCACGACCGGGGACCGGATCACGAGCTCATCGTCGTGCTCGACGGGCACTTGGTCGGGCTCTATGCGCGTTTCCAGGAACGTCTTGCCGGGGATGGACAGGTCACTCTGGTCGGGCTGCACGCGCAACAGGGGCAGGTCGCGACCATCCGGGCGGGCCTCGCGGTCGCGCGGGGACAGGCGATCGTCACCTTTCCTTCCTATCCCCAGGTCGACACCGACGCGATTCCGCCGATTCTCGAAGCGCTGGCTGCGGGTGCGGACTACGTCGTCGGCTACCGCGTGGGGCGTCAGGGGTCCCCGTTCAAGCGGCTCGCGAGCCGGATGTTCAACGGCTTGATCCACGCCACCACCGGAGTGGCGTTCCACGATCTCGCCTGCGGCATCCACGGCATGCGATCCTCCGTCAGCCGCGCGATCCCGAACTACGGCGACAACCAGCTGTTCCTGCCGATCCTTCTCGCTCGCGAAGGGTTCCGCGTGACCGAAGCGGCGGTTCCGGCCAGCCGATCGGAACCCGGTCTCCACCTCTTCTCTCCGGCGGCGCTCGGTCGGCGCGCGCTGGACGTGCTGGCGCTCTCGTATCTGGTGCGGTTCACCCAAAAACCGCTCCGCCCCTTCGGCGCGGTCGGCGTCGTCCTCACGCTGATCGGACTCCTCCTCTGCGCCGTGCTCGTGTACCAGCGCATCTTCCTCCACCAGTCGCTCGCGGACCGGCCGATGCTGCTGCTGGCGCTCCTGCTCGTCACCTCCGGAATCCAGGTCGTGATCCTCGGCTTTCTCGGAGAGCTCCTCATCTACCTTCACTTCCGCGATCAGGTGAACTATCGCGTGCAGGAGGAGGTCCGAGGAGAAGTGATCAGCGATGCCGCGTCCAACGAGGCGGAGCTCCGTCATGGTTGAGCCCTCGCGGGAGTCCGACATCGACATCTCCGTCGTCGTTCCGGTGTTCAACGAATCCGAATCGATTCCGCGCCTGCTCGACGAGATCGATGCCGCGTTGAGTCCCGGGGGGCGCTCGTACGAGATCATCGTGGTGGACGACGGCTCCACCGATGGAAGCTGGGAGGTGCTGGCACGATTGGCGCCCGCGCATCCGCGATTGCACGCGATCCGTCTGGCCAGCAATCGCGGGCAGACTCCCGCGTTGATGGCGGGGTTCGATGCTTCCCGCGGCCGCACCGTGGTTACGCTCGACGGTGATCTGCAGAACGATCCGGCCGACATTCCACGCCTCGTCGACAAGCTCGACGAGGGGTTCGAGATCGTGAGTGGCTGGCGCCGGCAGCGGCAGGACAAGATGATCAGTCGGCGCCTGCCCTCCATCGTGGCCAACCGGATCTCGCGCCTGATCACCGGGGTCACCATCCACGACAACGGGTGTGCCCTCAAAGCCTACCGCGGTCAGGTCCTGCGCGCGGTTTCGCTCTATTCCGATTTCCACCGCTTCATCGTTCCGCTGGCGCAGATGGGCGGGGCGCGTGTCGCGGAGGTCGAGACTCACCATCGCGCGCGCTGTTTCGGGACTTCGAAGTACGGGCTCGAGCGGACCGTCAAGGTCGCCGCGGATCTGTTGACCCTCTACATGGTGACGCGCTATTCGCAGCATCCGCTCCGCTGGTTTCTCAACCTTGCCTTCCCCGTGGGCGTGCTCACGGTCATCGTCACCGTCTGGAGCCTCGTCGTGTGGTCCTCGGCCACGGAGGCGACGCAGCTACTGGTTCCCCTGGCCGGTGTCGTCCTGCTCATGCAGTCTCTTTTCGCGATCCTCGGATACGGGCTCTTCGCCGAGCGGATTAGGCAGCTCGCGCCGCGCCGCTCCCGTCGCGTCCGGGGCCGAATTCTCGCCACTTCGCAAGGTCCGGATGGAGAGGCGACTCTCCTGATCCACGAGCAGGGAGTGCAGAACGTGGGACTCCCGGTACGGATCGCCTCGGGACCATCATGACCTCGGGGGCCGAGAACCGTTCCGTTTCCCCGACTCCCGCTCTCGTCGATTCCCACGTCCATCTCTACGCGGGCTTTCAGTGGAGCCGGTTCTTTCGTGCGGCCTGGCAGAACTTCGAACGCGCGCGCCGCGAGCTGAGCCTCGAGGCCGCCGACTACGTCCTCTGCTTCACGGAGGATGCCCGCCACGATACTTTCGGCGATCTGGTCGAGGCGGGAGCGCATGAGGACTTGGAGATCTCCACGACGGCGGATCCGGCGGCGGTGGAGATCCGGCATCGTGAAGAGCGGCTCCTCGTGATCTCCGGCCGGCAGATCATCACCGGGGAAGGACTCGAGCTGCTCGCCCTGGGCACGCGGGCGACGATTCCTGACGGGATCTCCCTTCTCGACGGAGTCGACCAGGTTCGGCGCGCGGAGGCGATTCCGGTGGTCCCCTGGGCATTCGGCAAATGGTGGGGCCGTCGCGGTCGGGTCCTGCACGCCGCGCTGGTCGGGGGCGCGCCGGTGGAGTTGGGGGACAACTCCGGTCGGCTCTCGGTGTCGGGCGATCCCGAGATGTTCCGACTGGCGCGTTCGCTCGGAAAGCTCGTCCTGCCCGGAACCGACCCCCTGCCGCTGCCGCATCACGAGACGCGTGCAGGAACCTACGGGTTCGTGCTGGAGCAGGGACTGTCGGAGACCCGACCCGCGCGGGATCTGGTCGGTGCGTTGAACTCCCGGGAGCGTCGGGTGCTCCGCCGGTTCGGGAGGCGAGTCGGAATCGTCCCGTTCGTGCGCGATCAAGTCGCGCTCCGGGTTCGCAAGGTCGGTTCCTGATGAGCGGGGTGCAGGATCGTCGCGGCACCGGAGCGGATGGGCATCCGGCCCGGGAACGGATCGTTCCGAAGCATGGCGCGACGCAGGAGGGGCCGACGACGCGGGACGTGGCTGCGGCGAGCGGCACGACCTACGACCTGATCGTCGTGGGAGGCGGGATTCACGGCATTTGCGCGACGCTCGAAGCGGCGCGCGCCGGCTGCAAGGTTCTCCTCCTCGAACGCGGCACGCCGGCGGGGGAGACCAGCGCGAACAGCCTCCAGATTCTGCACGGCGGCTTCCGATACCTGCAGGACCTCGACGTGGGCCGGCTGCGCGAGTCGGTGCGCGCGCGTTCGTGGTGGCTGGGTCATTTCCCCGATCTCTGCGAGCCACTCGAGTGTCTGCTCCCCCTGGACGGACGCGGAGTGCGGCGTCCCCCGCTCTTTCGGCTCGCGCTGGCTGCCTACGGTCTGTTCGCAAGGGATGCGGATCCGGCGCTCCTGCGGGGCGAGGTGGTATCGGCTGCGCAGCGTCCGCAGCTCGCGGAGCTCTTTCCTGAGCCGCGCCCACGCGCGTTTGCGGTCTGGTTCGACGGACTCTTTCCGCAACCACGCCGATTGGCCGACGAGCTGCTTCGTTGGGCCACGGCTGCGGGTGCCGTCGTCCTTCCTCGCATGGAGGCTCGGACCCTCCTGCTGGACCGGGATAGTGCGTCGAATGCTACGCTTTCCGCTTCCACCGTCGTCGGAGTTCGGGCCCGGGATCACGAGACGGATCGTGAGGTCGAGTTGCGTGCGTCCCGCGTTCTCGACACCGCGGGCCCCTGGAACGGATGGTGGAGAGGAACCTCGGCGGATTCCGCGTCCACGAGCCGGCTCCATCCTCCGTCGGTGGCGTTCAATCTCCTGTTCCGCGGGCAGCTCCCCGACTCGTGCGCGCTGGCCGCGCGGGCGCCGGACGGGATGAACCTCTTCCTGTGGGAACGCGACGGATGCATCCACGCCGGTACCCGGCACCTTCCCTGGACGACCGCGGTGAACGTCCCGAGCGTCACGTCTGCGGACGTCGCCTCTCTCGTGGACGATCTGCGGTGCGCCGTTCCGGGCCTCGGGCTGGCCGAGTCGAATCTGGTCGAGGTTCAGGTCGGGTTCCTGCCGGCTCGCGCACCCGGTGCGGCCGAGATGGCACGTCGCGATCGCTTCGAGGCCGGCCCCGCTGCGGGAGCGCCGCGCGGACTGGTTTCGGTCTCGGGGGTCAAGTACACGACGGCGCCGGTCGTGGCCCGCCAGGCCCTGGCGATGCTGTTCGGGGCGCCCCTTTCGATCCGCTCCGACGCCGCGCGTCCGGCGATCTCACGCGTTCCAGCGGGGGAGCGTTGACGGAGATCGTGGTCCTCCTGCCGGTTCGGAACGCGGAGGCGACGATCGCCGCTGCGCTCATCTCTCTGCAACGACAAACCTGGTCCGACTTTCGCTGTGTCGTGGTCGATGACGGCTCCACGGACGAAACCCGGACGGTGATCGCGGACACCGTGGGACGGGATCCGCGATTCGAGCTTCGGATTCAGGAGCATCGGGGGATCGCACAGTCGCTGTGCGCTGCCGCCGAGTCCGGCGCCGAGCCGTTGCTCGCGCGTCAGGACGCGGACGACCGCTCCGAGCCCGAGCGGCTGGCCCGACAACATCGCTTTCTCGACGACCATCCGGACATCGATCTGGTCGCGACCGAGGTCTGGAACGTCTCCGAGCACCAGCCGACCGACGGATGGAAGCGTTACCAACACTGGATGGAGGAGTCCCGCGAGCCGCGCGCGATCGCGAATGCCCTGTGGATCGAGAGCCCCTTTGCGCACCCTACCGTCATGATGCGGCGTTCCGCCTACCGGCGGGTCGGTGGATATCGGGATCGGGGTTGGCCCGAGGACTACGATCTTTGGCTGCGGATGAATCGCGCGCGAATCTCGATGGCGAAGCTGGCGGATCGACTGTATCAATGGACGGACCGGAAGGAGCGTGCGTCCCGGACCTTGCCGGAATATCGCACCGATCGGTTCCTGGCCTGTCGCGCGCATCATGTAGCGCGTCACCTGGACCGACGGAGCACCATCGTCTGGGGGGCGGGGCGCGATGGACGGCGTGCGGCCCGGCGACTTCTCGAGGAGGGTGTCGAGATCGAGGCGTTCCTGGACATCGATCCCCGGAAGATCGGACGACGAGTGCGGAATCGACCCGTGTGGTCAGTCGAGGAGTGGCTCCGGCGAGCCGATCGTCGAGAGCCGCACCGCGAAGACCCCGAGCGCTGCACTCGGGCGGCACTCCCGACTCTGACCCGGGAGCATCCGATCGTGCTCTGCGCCGTGGGGACGCAGGGAGCGCGTGAGCTGATCCGCGCCGAGCTGGAAGGATTGGGCTGGGAGGAAGGAGAGGACTTTCTTTGCATCGCGTGAATGCGCGGGGGCGCGGCTGGCGGTGGCTCGTCCTGGCCGCTCTCTGTATTTCGGGTGCGGTGGGGTGCGGTCGCGAAGAACCCAATCCGCTTCCCGCACGGGAAGAACGAGCCGCGGACAAGCATCCGCCGAGCGCCGGTCGCTTCGTCGATCTCCGCCCGCGCGCGGGGGACGTGCTGGTTCCGCCGCGCATCGGATTCCGGTGGCGCTATCTCGCCGGTGCGGACTCTGTCGGCGAGCTCGGCTCGGAAGGGTCCAACCCCTCTGCGGAGGACCACGGACCGGCGCCGGCGTTCCGACTCCAGGTGGTCGACTCCCTGAACGTTCCCTACGTGAGAACGGAAACCCGGGACTCGGACATCCGCGTCACCCTGCCTCCCGGGACTCCCCCGGGGATCTACGCCTGGTGGGTGGAGTGCGTCGCTCCGGATGACACGACCGTGCTGGCCGCGAGCGATCGCGAGACCTTCCGCATCGAATAGAGCCTCCTCCCAGCGCCCGGATCCTCGTGGCGGATGAGGCCCGCTCATCGCGGCGAAGCGAGAGGGGGCGATCGACCGATGCGATTCGGGGGCAGTCGGTTAGAAGGAACGTGGAATCTCGGGATCGCTGAGCATCGAGAACGCTAATCCCTGGCCAGTCGCTCGATCCGAGGATAGTATGGAGATGGATCGTGCGGCGCGAGGTATGCGCTTTCGAGGCGATCAGAGATTTGGGGCCGGATCATGCTTTTGGGGGTCGTTACTGAACCACGGGGAAGCGACACGCACCTCTTGCGGCCTGAGGTCGTGATAAGCGACTCCACAGTACCGACCCCCATCTCATTCGACACGCTCGCGAGAATTCGTCAGAGGAGGAGAGCCCACTGGAGCTCCGGATCAAAGCAGTCCGAGTAGTCCGTACGATCGTTCGCATGTTGGCGGTCGCATCGGCGCTGTCGGTGTTCGTGCCCGTCGTTGCGCACGCGGAGCCCTGGCTGTGTCCGAGCTGCCTGGAGCAGGTGATCGACAGGGATCCCGAATCCCCGGTTCTCGATTGTCCGGCTTGCAGTGCTCACTACGAGAAGGACGAGCTCTCGTGGGTCATCGGATATGCCAACTACCGGACCCGGCCCATCGATCTGAACTATCTCCTGCTTCCGCCCGACTGTGACCGGTTCCGTGAGGACGGTCTGGAGACGATCCAGGAAGACCAGAGCAAGGTGTGGGTGCCGTGGATCGCCATCCGTTACTACATCCCCCGTCAGCGGATCGTCGTCCTCCGGGATGGACGCGAGGTCACCACGGAGTATGCGAAGACGCGCGGCGAGCCGTGCCCGGAGCCGCCCGCGTTCCAGTTCGATCTCGTCGACACCGTCTACGTGGACGGGGAGGCACCGCGGCCGATCACGCGCCCGGTCGAGACCGATCTGGCCGAGATTTTCTTCGTTGCGGGGACTCCCGAGCTGAGGGACGTCGCGCGCAAACGGTTCATCGATGAGGTGGAAGCGGGGAATCACCCGCGGCTGCCCCGCACGGATGCCCGCATGGTCAAGTCGGCGGATCTGACCCTTCCGAAGAAGGCGCAGATGCCGGAGGCCGAGGCGGAAATCGAAGTCCGGGTCAACGATTTGGGTATGCAGCTGCTTCGCATCCACGTGCTGAAGTCGTCGGGCAATCCGGAGCTCGACAAGGTTCTCGTGCAGTCCGCGCGCAGGAACCACTACTTGTCCGCGGGAGAGATGGGCGTGCCGGTTCCAGCCACGCTCGTACTCCACTACACCATTCACGGCAGCGAGTCGACCGTCGAGGCTCGTCCCGCCGTTCCCAGCATCTGGGAGCACTGACCGTCCGCTCACGCGCTTTCCGTTCGTAGGCGCGGGTGACCGAGCGGGCTCGGGACAACACCGCTTTCGGAATTCGGGACTCCGTTCCGGTTTCGACCTCGACAGACCGGGCACGGATGGCTCGTTCGGTGAGGAGGTTTCCATGCCGCCAGAGAAGATGAAGTTTTTCGGGGTGCGCAACTTCGGCGATATCCCGCAGCTCTCGCGGCTCGCGCCGCAGACGATCCGGGACATGCAGGTCGTCGCGGAGGTGCTTCCTTTCCGAGCGAACAACTACGTGGTCGATCAGCTGATCGACTGGGATCGCGTTCCCGACGATCCGATCTTCCAGCTGACCTTTCCGCAGCGGGGCATGCTGCGCGAGGATCTTTTCCAACGCATGGAGCGGCAGCTCGCGCGCAGCTCGGATCGCGCGGAGATCGATGCGATGGCGCATGCGATCCGTCTGGAGCTCAACCCCCATCCGGCCGGCCAGAAGACCGCGAACGTACCGGTCCTGGACGGAGAGCCCGTTCCCGGGCTCCAGCACAAGTATCGCGAGACGGCATTGATCTTTCCGTCCAGCGGCCAGACCTGTCACGCGTATTGCACGTTCTGTTTCCGGTGGCCGCAGTTCGTGGGGATGGAAGACCTGAAGTTCGCGACCGACGAGTCACGGCGATTTCTCACGTACATCCGGATGCATCGCGAGATCACCGACGTCCTCATCACGGGCGGCGACCCCATGATCATGAGCGCGCGGA